>NZ_JACVVF010000022.1:0-90584 GCF_016648095.1 Pseudomonas sp. S32 | reverse complement strand
ACCGGCAAAGCCGGTGCCACACACCGCGGTGCTTGCTTCGCGGGTAAACCCGCTCCCACAGGATGGCTTTTTGCTACAGAGCGGTGGTGAATTGGCCTCTGGGTTATTGTCGGGATTGGCTATCGTGGGCCGTGTAGAGGGGCGTTAGTGTAGGCCCCTTCCACAGCCTCAGGAGGCTACCGTGCACAACCGAATCGAATGGGCCAAACACGCGCCCGAAGCCCGTAAAGCCATGCTTGGCCTGGAGCAGGCCCTGGCCAGTAGTGGCCTGGAAAGCGACCTGCTGGAACTGATCCGCCTGCGCGCCTCGCAGATCAATGGCTGCGCCTACTGCGTCAACCTGCATGCCAACGACGCGCGCCAGGCGGGCGAAACCGAGGCGCGCCTGCAAACCTTGTGCGTGTGGCAGGAAACCGCCTACTTCACGCCACGCGAGCGGGCCGCCCTGGCCTGGGTGGAGAGCCTGACGCGGCTCCCGGAGCGCGGTGCGCCGCAGGCCGAATACGAAGCCCTGCACGACCATTTCGAGCCTGGCGAAGTGGTCAACCTGACTTTGGCCATTGCCACCATCAATGCCTGGAACAGGTTCGGCGTAGGCTTTGCGATGGTACCCGCCTGACCGCCCACCCGGTGCTTCAGTGCTGGGCGAGCAGCGCCCGGTAGCTGCCCGGGCTCTGCCCAGTCCACTTCTTGAAAGCGCGGTGGAACGCGCTGGGCTCCTGGAAGCCGGCCTGTTCGGCAATCTCGGCGATGCTCAGCACGCCCTCGCGCAAATGCTCAAAGGCCCTGGCGCGGCGCACTTCGTCCTTGATCTGCTGGTACGAACGGCCCTCACGCTCCAACTGACGGCGGAACGTGCTGGCGCTGATGCCTTGCGCTTGCGCCAGCACCGCCAGGGTAGGCCACTGCCCATGACGCCGGGCACGCAGATGGCGGTAAACCTTGGCGACCAGGCCATCATGGTTGCGAAAGCGGATCACCAGGCCCTGAGGTGCGCTGCGCAAAAAGGTTTTGAGGGCAGCCACGTTCTGCACCACGGGCAACTGCAGGTACCCACTGTCGAACTCCACTTCGGTGCGCCCGCTGCCCAGCCGCAGGTCCGGCCCCCACAACAGCAGGTCGTCCTCCTGAGCCGGGCGCCCGACGGCCAGTTCGGTGCGGTCGATGGCAATGCGCCGCCCGGCCAGCCAGCAGAGCATGCCAATCATCAGTACCAGGTAGGTTTCTTCGGCATAAACGCGGGTCAGAGGGTCCGGGATGCTCGATTGCACGCTTAGCAACGCCCTGCCACCGCGCACGCTCAGGCTGCCGCGCAGGTCACGCAGGAACAGGCCGAACCCTGCCAGGCACTGGCGCAGGGCTTTTTCCAGGTTGGGCTCCAGGATCAAGCCCCGGCAGATCAGGGCAAAGCTGCCCAACGGCATGCCATGGCTGTCCAGGCAGAAGAACTCGTCGTCCAGGTGCTGGATCAGGGCCAGCCACAGCCTGGCAACTGCCTTGGCCGGCACGCGCCCCTGCGGCTGCTGCAGCACGTGCGGGTCGATGCCCGCCGCCCGCAGGTATGAGTCGCGCACGGTGGGGTCGTTGCGCAGTGCGTGCAGCATGGGGCTGAGGAAGTACACGGCGACCGAATCGCTATCGCGCATGGTGGTGTTCGCTGTCTATGCTGAGTGGCAAAAAACGCCAAGGGTTCTGAACAGTTCCGGCATAGGCTGCAACGGTGCCTTTGCCTAGACTCGGACCCACTCCCGGGTCACCGGCCATTCTCGCAGAGGCTGGGCCGGTCCCGCCATGCTTTCGCTTCTGGAGCGCCCATGAGCAGCAAAGAAATCTACGTGGTCAGTGCCGTCCGTTCCGCCATCGGTGGCTTTGGCGGCGCACTGAAAGACTTGCCGTTGGCCGACCTCGCCAGCACGGTTACCCGGGCCGCCATCGAGCGCTCAGGTGTGGCAGCCGAACATATTGGCCATCTGGTGATGGGTACGGTCATCCCCACCGAACCGCGCGATGCCTACCTGGCGCGGGTGGCGGCCATCAACGCCGGCTTGCCGAAGGAAACCCCGGCGTTCAACGTCAACCGCTTGTGTGGTTCGGGCCTGCAGGCCATTGTTTCGGCAGCCCAGTGCCTGCTGTTGGGCGATGCCGAGGTGGCCGTGGCCGCTGGCGCCGAGTCCATGAGCCGCGGCCCTTACCTGTTGCCACAGGCCCGTTGGGGCGCGCGCATGGGGGACCTGAAAGGCATCGACTACACCATCGGGGTACTGCAGGACCCGTTCCAGCACTTCCACATGGGTATTACCGCCGAGAACGTCGCCACCCAGTGCGGCATCACCCGGCAGATGCAAGATGAACTCGCCCTGGTCAGCCAGCAGCGCGCAGCCCGCGCCATCGCCGAGGGCCGTTTTGCAGGCCAGATCGTGCCGCTGGAGCTGAAAACGCGTAAAGGCACGGTGCAGTTCAGCGTTGACGAGCACGTACGCGGGGATGTCACAGCTGAACAACTGGCGGGGATGAAACCCGTGTTCAAGCCAGACGGTTCGGTCACTGCGGGCAACGCCAGCGGCATCAACGATGGCGCTGCCGGCCTGGTACTGGCCAGTGGCGATGCGGTCAAGCGCCTGGGCCTTACGCCGCTGGCGCGTGTGGTGGGCTATGCCCACGCGGGTGTAGAGCCGGCGCTGATGGGGCTGGGGCCGATCCCGGCCACCCGCAATGTGCTGGCGCGCACGGGGCTCAAAGTGCAAGACCTGGATGTGATCGAGTCCAACGAGGCCTTTGCTGCCCAGGCCTGCGCCGTAGCCCGTGAGCTGGGCCTGGACCCGGACAAGGTCAACCCCAATGGCTCGGGCATTTCCCTGGGCCACCCCGTGGGCGCGACCGGGGCAATCATCGCCACCAAGGCCATCCATGAACTGCAACGCATCCAGGGGCGTTACGCCCTGGCCACCATGTGCATCGGCGGCGGCCAAGGCATCGCCGTCGTCTTCGAACGCGTCTGAACAGGGCTGCCCCATGAACATCGAACACATCGCCGTGATCGGCGCCGGCACCATGGGCAACGGGATCGCCCAGGTCTGCGCCATAGCGGGTTACCCAGTTTTGCTGGTGGATGTTGCTGACGCGGCGCTGGAGCGCGGTGTCGCCACCTTGAACAAGAACATGCAGCGCCAGGTGAGCAAAGGCACGCTGACGGCCGAGCAGGCAGCCGCCGCCAGCGCCCGTATCCGCACCACCACCGACTATGCCGGGCTTGGCACTGCGCAGCTGGTCATCGAGGCTGCCACCGAAAACCTGCAGCTCAAGCAGCGCATCCTCCAGCAAGTGGCGGCCAACGTTGCCACTGACTGCGTGATCGCCACCAACACCTCGTCGCTTTCGGTAACGCAGCTGGCCGCCAGTATCGAGCGCCCGGAGCGCTTTATCGGGGTGCACTTCTTCAACCCCGTGCCCATGATGGCGCTGGTGGAGATCATCCGCGGGTTGCAGACCAGCGACGGCACCTACGCCCAGGCGCTGCTGTTGACCGAAAAGCTCGGCAAGCGCCCGATCAGTGCCGGTAACCGCCCAGGCTTCGTGGTCAACCGTATTCTGGTACCGATGATCAACGAAGCCATCTTCGTGCGCCAGGAAGGCCTGGCCAGTGCTGAAGACATCGATACGGGCATGTGCCTGGGCTGTAATCAACCCATCGGCCCGTTGGCACTCGCTGACCTGATCGGCCTGGACACCTTGCTGGCGATCATGGAGGCCTTCCATGAGGGCTTCAACGACAGCAAGTACCGCCCTGCCCCCCTGTTAAGGGAAATGGTTGCGGCGGGCTGGCTCGGGCGCAAGAGCGGCCGCGGCTTCTTCACCTACTGAGGCGATACGCCATGCCCCCACTCGATGCCGCGCTGCGCTGTGCCAATTTTGAAGAGCGACGTGACCGGGCCATGGCGCTGTTCGCAGAAAAAGGCTTCGGCCAGGTCAGCATGCGCGAACTGGCCGCCCACATCGGGCTGAGCGCCGGCTCGCTGTATCATCACTTCCACAGCAAACAGGACCTGCTGTTCGACCTGATCGAGGAGCTGTACGAAGAGCTGCATGCCACTCTTGGCCAAAGCCGCCAGGCGATGGCACGTGGGGCATCGGCGCTGAGTTGCCTGGTTGCGGCGCACTGGCAATTGCATGCCGAGCGGCCCTTGCAGTTCCGCCTGGCAGAGCGTGACCTGTGCTGCCTCAACGAGGCGCAGCAGGCACAGCTGGCGGCGTTGCGCTCACGGTATCAGGCGGAGTTGTTGCGGCTGATTGCACCGCAGGCCAGGCTGAACAAACAGGCATTGCTGGCCACCGCGCAGGTGTTGGCAACGTTGCTGAATCAATTGCCAGGCATGCTCCAGGCATTGCCCGAGCGCGAGGGCCTGGCCCTCATGGAACGCATTGTACTGGGCGGGCTGGAGCGGGCCTTGGCTTAGGCACCCCACTTTTTGGCAACGTTACCCCCGCCCTGCATCAGCACAGCTGGTTCTGGATCTGATCGCGCAACGTGTTCAGGTCGAATGGCTTGGCCAGAATCGGCGCCTTGCGCGCGATAGGGCTGCCAGACTCAAGGATTTCCGCCGGGTAGCCACTGATGAAGATCACCTTCAGGTCCGGGCGCAACTTTACCGCGGGCTCGGCGATGTCTACACCGGAAATGCCGCCAGGCAAGCGGAAGTCGGTCACCATCAAGTCGAGGTGCGGCTTGCTCGCCAAAATGGCGAACGCCTGCTCGCCGTCTTCCGCCACCAGCACGTGGTAGCCCTCACCGGCCAGGTAGTCCCGCAGAATCATGCGGATTGCCGGCTCATCTTCCACCACCAGCACCACATCTTGCGCATCTTCACTCATATCGAAACCTTGAAATTCTTGCAGTTGGCCATCAGACCCCAGGCTCAGGCAGAGGTTGCCCGCACCTGATCGTTTTGTTGTTCTCGCTCACCGAGCGGTAATTGCAGGGTGAAGGTGGCACCTTCGCCCTCCTCGCTTTCCACCACTATACGCCCGCCATGGGCCTGTACGATCTGGTCGGAAATGTACAACCCCAACCCCAGCCCGCCTGTGGCCTGCTGCGTCGCCACCCGCTCGAACTGCTGGAAGATGCGCCGCTGGTTGGCGGCACCAATACCGATGCCGTGGTCCTGAACCTGGACGCACGCCATGTCGTCCTCCTGAAACACCCGAACCTGCACAGGTTTGCGTTCGCCATAACGCAAAGCATTGGACAACAGGTTGGCCAGTACTTGTTCAATCCGAAATTCGTCCCACTCACCGTGCATATGCCCAGGGCACTGCAGCTCGATACACGTGTCCAGCGCAGCGGCCTGGGCAGCGAAGTTTTCCGCCAGCCCACGCACCAGCTGGCACAGGTCGAATGCCTTCGGGCGCAGGGACAGTTTGCCGGTGCGGATGCGCGAAACGTCGAGCATGTCTTCAATCAAGCGGATCAGGCTGTTGATCTGCCGTTCATCGCGCTCGACCATGGCCTGGAGCTTGTCGTGGCTGAAGGCATCGAGGTTGCCGCGCGCCAGGTGCAGCTTGCGCAGCTGGGTTTCCAGAATCAGGCCGTTGAGCGGAGTGCGTACTTCGTGGGATACGATCGACATGAAGTCGTCACGCATGCGCACGGCACGCTCAAGCTCCCCACGCGCAGCCTGCAACTGGCCGAGCAGCTGTTCCTGCTCCTGACGGCTGCGCTCCAGCGCCTGCAACTGCCGGTCCAGCACCTTGCGCTGGCGGTAAAGGTCGACGAACACCGAGACCTTGCTCTTCACCGCGAAGGTATCCAGCGGCTTGTAGAGAAAGTCCACTGCCCCGCTTTCATAGCCCTTGAAGGCATAGTCCATCTCGCGCCCGGCTGCGGTCACGAACACGATCGGAATGTTGCGGGTTTTCTCCGTGCCACGCATCAGTTCGGCCAGCTCGAACCCATTCATGCCGGGCATCTGCACATCCAGGATCGCCAGGGCGAACTCGTGCTCGAGCAACAGCGACAATGCGGCTTCGGCGGACTGTGCCTGGTGCACCTCACGGTCCTCGCCCTGGATCAGGGCGTCGAGGGCGAGCAGGTTCTCCGGCAAATCATCGACGATCAGCAATTTGGCGATGGTGTGGCTTAGCATACGCTGGGTTCCAGGGTTGCGAGCAACTGCTCGATGCCGCTCAGAGGAAGAATATGGTCAGGCCTGTGCAGGGCCAGGGCGGCCTCCGGCATCAGCGCAACCTGTGCGTCGCGGGGGTCCTGAACGATGGTCCGGCCGCCGCTGTTCTTGATGTAGGCCAGCCCTTCGGCGCCGTCTTCATTGGCACCGGTGAGCAGTATACCCAGCAGGCTTTCGCCATAGGCATCCGCTGCCGACATGAAAAGGTAGTCGATGGAAGGCCTGGAAAAATGCCGCGGGGGCTCCTGGCTCAGCGACAGGGTCAGGTCACGCTCTACCGACAGGTGGTAGCCAGGGCCGGCCACGTAGATCGCCCCCGGCTGCACAGGCTGCTTGTCACGCGCTTCGCACACCGGCCGGCCAAGGCGGCGTTGCAACACATCGGCCAGGTGGCTTTCGCGGTTGTGCGGCAAGTGCAGCAGGCATAGGACCGACACTGCCATGTCGGCCGGCAGCCCGCCCAGCACCTTGAACAGCGCTGTCACGCCGCCTGCCGAGGCGCCAATTACCACAGCACGGATACCCTTCATAGCTTGCGGTAAATCCGTTCGGGCCGAACCCAGGGTTCGAAGCGCTGACCGTAGGCAGAAAAGTCAATCGACTCCTTGCTGCCCAGCACCAGAAAGCCGCGGTGGCACAACGATTCATGGAACAGGCCCAGGGCGCGGTCCTGCAACGCCTTGTCGAAATAGATCAGCACATTGCGGCACGAGACCAGGTGGGTTTCGGAAAACACGCTGTCGGTGGCCAGGCTGTGATCGGCAAAGGTCACCTGCTCGCGCAAGGTGCTGTCCATGATCGCGTTGCCATAGGCTGCCGTGTAGTACTCGGCGAAGTCCCGGCGCCCACCCGCCAGCCGGTAGTTCTCGGCGTATTCACGCATGCTCTGCATGGAATAGATGCCTTGCTTGGCTTTTTCCAGCGAACGGGGGTTGATGTCGGTGGCATAGATGATGGTGCGCTCCAGCAGGCCTTCCTCGCGCAGCAGGATGGCCATGGAATACACCTCTTCACCGGTGCTGCAACCCGCGATCCACACCTTGATCGATGGCCAGGTGTGCAGCAACGGCACCACCTCCTGGCGCAAGGCCAGGAAGTGGCCGGGGTCTCGGAACATCTCACTGACCGGGATCGTCAGGTACTGCAACAACTGCATGAACATGCTCGGGTCGTGCAGCACACGCTCCTGCAGTGCCGAGACGGTATGGCAGTCGAACTGGCGCAAGGCATGCAGGATCCTGCGCTTGATCGAAGCGCCGGAATAATTGCGGAAATCGTAGCTGTACTTGAGGTAGATCGCCTCGATCAGCAAACGGATTTCAATGTCGGTGTTACGTTCGCTACTCAAATTCGCTCCAGTTGCGGTAGCCATACGCGGATCAACGAGAACAGGCGGTCCAGGTCGATGGGTTTGGCCAGGTAGTCGTTGGCACCTGCCTGCAGGCAGCGGTGCTGGTCATCCTTCATGGCCTTGGCGGTCACGGCGATGATCGGCAGCTTGCGCCAGCGCGGTTGCTGGCGGATCAACCGGGTGGCCTCGAAGCCATCCATTTCCGGCATCATCACATCCATCAGCACCAGGTCGATGTCTTCATGCTGCTCAAGGCGCTCGATGGCTTCACGCCCGTTGCGGCCAATCTCGACGATGGCACCCTTGTGCTCCAGGGCGCTGGTCAGGGCGAAGATGTTGCGCACATCGTCGTCCACCAGCAGGATCTTGCGGCCTTCGAACACCTTGTCGCGGCTGCGCGCGGTCTTGAGCATGCGCTGGCGCTCATGGGAGAGCTGCGATTCGACCTTGTGCAGGAACAGCGTCACCTCGTCGAGCAAACGCTCCGGCGAGCGTGCGCCCTTGATGATGATCGAGCGCGAGTACTTGAGCAGGTCGGCCTCTTCCTCGCGGGTGAGGTTGCGGCCGGTGTAGACGATGACCGGCGGGAACGAGCGGATGTCTTCTGCCGTCATGCGCTTGAGCAGTTCGTTGCCCAACATGTCTGGCAGCTTGAGGTCGATGATCATGCAGTCGTAGATGTTCTCGCGCAGCAGTGCCAGCGCCTCCTGCGCCATGCCCACTGCAGTGATCTCGACATCGTCGTCGCCAATGAGGCGGGCGATGCTCTCGCGCTGCAGGTCGTCGTCTTCCACCAGCAGGATGTGCTTGAGTTTCTGGGTGAGCTTGGCCTCCAGCCGGGCGAACACTTCCTTGAGTTCCTCACGGCTGGTGGGTTTGACCGCATAGCCCACCGCGCCCATGTGCATGGCCGCCTCTACACGGTCCTCCACCGAAATGATGTGTACCGGGATGTGCCGGGTATTGGCCTGCTCCTTGAGGCGCTGCAGCACCGTGAGCCCAGAGTGGTCCGGCAGGCGCATGTCGAGCAGGATGGCGTCGGGGATGAACCGTGCGGCCAGCTCGAAGCCTTCGTCGGCGCCATGGGCCACCAGGCAGCTGTAGCCCAGTTCATGGGCCAGGTCGAACAGGATGCGCGCGAAATTCGGCTCATCTTCGATCACCAGGATGCAGCGGTTGGCGAACGGCGCACGCTCGCGGTCATCGGTGAAGGCCAGCGGCGGCGCCTTGGGCGCGAGGGCGGATGGCACGGGTGCCAGGGGTACTGGCTCTGCTGCCGGGCGCAGGCTCAGGGGCTGGAACTGCTGCTCAACGCCATCATGGTGCTCCGGCAGCGTCAGACTGAACACACTGCCCTTGCCGGGCGTGCTCTCGACGGTAATCTGCCCACCCAGCAGGTGGGCAAGGTCACGGGAAATCGACAGCCCGAGGCCCGTGCCGCCGTAGCGGCGGTTGCTGGTGCCATCCACCTGGTGGAATGCGCCGAAAATCGCCTGCTGCTGGTCGCCGGCGATGCCTATACCGGTATCGCGCACGGTGAACGTGATGCCCGTGCCAGGCGTGTGGCCGATGTTCAGGCTGACCTGGCCGCGCTCGGTAAACTTGATGGCGTTGGACAGCAGGTTCTTGAGGATCTGCTCCAGGCGCTGGCGGTCCGTAAAGAGGGTGGCCGGGACCTGGGCGTCGGCGGTGACCTCGAACGCCAGGCCTTTCTGACCGGCCAGCGGCCTGAACATATCGCGCAAACCTTCGACCAGGCGCTCGACGTGGGTGGTTTCGGGTCGCACTTCGAGCTTGCCAGCCTCGACCTTGGCGATGTCGAGAATGTCGTTGATCAGGTTGAGCAGGTCATTGCCCGCCGAATAGATGGACTCGGCGAACTTGACCTGCTCCTGGCTGAGGTTGCCTTCACCGTTCTCTGCCAGCAGTTTGGCCAGAATCAGCGAACTGTTGAGCGGGGTGCGCAGTTCGTGGGACATGTTGGCCAGGAACTCGGACTTGTATTTGCTCGAGCGCTGCAACTCGTCGGCGCGGGCCTGCAACTCGGCCTGGGCACGGCTGAGTTCCTCGTTCTTGAGGTCCAGGGCGTCGGTGCGGTCGGACAACTGCTCGTTGGTTTGCTCAAGTTCCGCTTGCTGGGTTTCCAGGTAGGCCTGCGATTCCTTGAGCACGCGCGACTGTTCTTCGAGTTCTTCGTTGGCCGTTTTCAGCTCTTCCTGCTGCACTTGCAGTTCTTCGTTGAGCTGTTGGGTTTCGGCCAGTACTTCCTGCAGGCGCTGGCGGTAGCGGGCGGTTTCGATGGACATGCCCAGGTTGCCAGCCACGCGCTCGAGCATCTCGGCGTCACGCTCCTGGAGCGGCCGCAACAAGCCCAGCTCGATGACGCCGTTGACCAGGCCGTCCTCGGTAGCCGGCACGATCAGGCCACTGCGCGGCAGGCCACTGCCCAACCCGGAAGCGAGCCGGTAGTAATCCTGGGGCAGATCGTCCAGGCGGATGATGCGCTCTTCGCGCACCGCCTGCGCCAGCAACCCGTGATGGTCGCCCAGGCGCTGCTCACGCGCCTGCTCATCGGCGCCCAGGCCATAACTGGCGACACGCACCAGGTTGCCGTGCTCGTCGCGCACATAAACCGCGCCCACCACGCTGCCCAGATAAGAGGCGAAAAAGCGCAGGATGTTGTCACCCAGCATGGGCAGTGTCAGCTGCCCAAGCACCTGCTGAGCCAGTTGCGTCTGGCCATTGCGCAGCCACGCCTGATGTTCCAGCCGCTCAGCGGCACGTTGCTGCGCCCGCAGGTTCTGGTCGTAATTGCTGGAAAGCGCAATCAGGTCGCGGCGGCCCAGGTAGGCGAGCAGCGCGCTGAGCCCGATAAGCAGAATAATGAAGGCGGCAATGGAGGTAACGGTAATGGTGCTGACCGACTCGTTACGCGTCAGGCGCAGTTGCTGTTCTGCACCGATCAAGTCCTCGAACTCCCGGCGGATTTCATCGGTCAGGCGCTTGCCGCGGCCTTTGCCGATCATATCGCGGTAGTCACCCTCGCCGCGCCGCAGGCTGATCATCTCGGCGCCAAAATCGTTCCAGGCACGCTGCAGCGCGATCAGCCGATCAATCCGGGCGACTTGCAGCGGGTTGTCTTCCACAAGCCCGCGCAGCCCCTGCAGGCTGTTGAAGATACGCGGCTTGGCCACTTCGTATGGGTCCAGGAAACGCTCGTCACCACTGATCAGAAACCCGCGCATGCCGGTTTCCATGTCGATGGACAGCTTCTGTGTCTCGTTGGCGTCGCTGATCACCCGGTCGGTGTGCTCCACCCACTGCATGGCCGAGAGCAAATAGTTGATCACGGCAACGAACGCCACGGCGCCCAGCAGGCCCAGGCCCAGTGGCAGGCCAATATTGCGGCTCAGCAGCCTGCGAAAGCTGCGTTGGTCCATCGAGGCTGCTTGAATCATGTGATAACGCCCGAGCAATTAACGTCCATGTAGGCCATGGCCGATCATTCGTTATTGTGAGCCACCGCGTGCGTGAAGCAAATCCTGCCTGGTCGGTCAGGGCGGGGCATTTAGCCAGTATTTGAAAGATGCCTGCGCCAATCGTTCCATCTAATTGATGAGAAAGGTATCCTCGGGAACTTCTGGGGCCCTTCAGCTTACAGATTAGAGACACTATTAACGACAGGATCCCAACCATGCCCCTTCTGGTAGTCGAAGACGACGACATCGTACGCATGCTGATGGTCGATGTGCTCGAAGAACTCGGCTACGAGATTATCGAGGCAGAAGACGCAACGTCTGCCCTGCGAGTACTCGAGGACGCTAACCAGCACCTGGACCTGATGATAACCGATGTGGGTTTGCCGGACATTCGGGGTGAAGAGCTGGCGGCCCGTGCGCGGGGCTTGCGCCCGGTACTCAACATCATGTTCGCCAGTGGCTATGCCGACAGCTTCGATCTGCCGGAGGGCATGCACCGGATCAGCAAGCCGTTCAGCATCGATCAGCTCCGGGACAAGGTGGCCGCGATCGTGGGCCCAGGTGCGGGGGACGAGGGTTAATAGGTTTCGCCCGCTGTTTCGCGTCGCAACAGGTACGTGTCCATGATCCAGCCTTTGCGACGCCGCGCGCCGGCCCGCAGTTCAAGGATGCGCGCTTTGACGGCCTCCAGAGGGCCGGCGACCAGTAATTCGTCCTCGGTGCCCAGGTAGGCGCCCCAGTAGATCGTAAGGGCCGGGTCATTCAGGGTGGCGAATGCGCACTGGCCATCGAGCATGACTACCACGTTGTCAATTCGATCGACCCCCGCCAATTGCCGCCCGGGCAGTATCACCAGAGGCTCGCCGATGCGGTTGAGGGTTATCTGATGACGGGCTGCCAGCACTTGCACGCTGCTGATACCAGGGATGACGTGCACCTGCAGCTCCACGCCCTGCTCGCGCACCCGCGTTAAAATACGCAGCGTGCTGTCGTACAGGGTTGGCTCGCCCCATGACAGGAAGGCGCCGCACTCGCCCGCAGCGATGTGTTGCTCGATCAACGTGGCATAGACGGTGGCGCGCTCGCGGTGCCAATCACGCACGGCGCCCACGTAGTCGGCTGGGTTGCCTTCCCGTGTAGGGTCGGGCATTTGTACCAGGCGGTAGCCGCCCTCTGGGCGGTAGCGTTCGAGGATGCGTTTGCGCAGGTGCAACAGGTCTTGCTTGTCAGGGCCTTTGTCCATGATGAAGAACACGCTGGCGCGGCGCAGGGCGGTGACTGCCTGGTACGTGACCTGGGCGGGGTCGCCTGGGCCTATGCCAATGAGCAAGACTTCTTTCACAGGTACGCCTTCCAGAGTGTTTGATTCGCGGATTCGTAAGCGCGAGCATAGCGTGCGATGCGCAGGTGGTTTTGACAAATGATGATGAAACATGAACGCCTGCTTCACACATTTTTCACACCGCCGGGGGCATCATCAACACAGCTAAAGGATTAGCGACCCCATCAAGCGCCCGCACACGCGGGCCTCTAATTCCAACGCCCTGCCCCGTGCAGGGCGTTTTATTTGCGCAATCGATTCACTGCCGTATTATGGGCAGCCTGTCCGTTTTGCCGGGGTACCACTCCCGGCCCGTCTCAGGAGTACACATGAGCCTGCACGATCTGCAAACCCTGCCGGGCGTGACCGCCCAACCCGATACTGCCACCGCCCAGTTCGTGTTCAACCACACCATGCTGCGGGTCAAGGACATCCAGAAATCGCTGGACTTCTACACCCGTGTACTGGGCTTCCGCCTAGTGGACAAGCGCGATTTTCCCGAGGCCGAATTCAGCCTGTACTTCCTAGCCCTGGTCGATCCACAGCACATTCCCGAAGATGACCACGCACGCCACCAGTGGATGAAATCGATCCCGGGTGTACTCGAGCTCACTCACAACCACGGCACTGAAAGCGATGTCGGCTTTGCCTATCACGATGGCAATACCGACCCACGGGGTTTCGGCCATATCTGCGTCTCGGTACCGGATGTCCGTGTCGCCTGTGCACGCTTCGAAGCCCTGGGCGTACCCTTCCAGAAGCGCTTGCAGGATGGCCGCATGAACCACCTGGCCTTCATCAAGGACCCTGATGGCTACTGGGTTGAAGTGATCCAGCCCACCGACCTCAAGGGCTGAGGCCCTGCCGGGCTCGCTCGTCGGGCCAAGGCCCCCGGGCGCCCCGCTGTGGTATATGAAGTGAAGGCTTCACCTGCCACAGCGAGGTACTGACCATGCAATCCCTGCACTGTGAATACCGCCAGCACATCATCACCGCCAGTGTGATGCCCCACCCCGACTCGCCCCTGCCCTACAGCGCCGGCTGCCTGATTACTGCCCCTGATGGGCATATGAGCAGACGTCTGTCGATGCCGATGCAGTTTTTCTCCGACCTTGGCAATGCCCAGCACGTATCGCTGGCTCACGGTCGCGCACTGGTCGATCGCCAGCTGGACGATGGGCAGCAGGTGTTCTGAGGCACCGTGATCGGGCATCAGGCCTCCCTGGCGTAAGCCACCGCTGCCTGCACCTGGCTGTGCGTGGGCCTCACACCGGTGTACAGCACAAACTGCTCCAGCGCCTGCAGGGCGATCACCTCCAGGCCGGTAATGACCGGCTTGCCCAACGCTTGGGCGCGGCTGATGAGTGGCGTTTGCGCAGGCATCGCGACCACGTCGAAGACCCGCTCGGCCGCAGCGATGGCGTCTTCGCTGAATGCCAGCTGATGGGCCTCCGGGCCGCCGGCCATGCCCACCGGTGTAACGTTCACCAGCATCGGTGGGCACAGGTCGCCCAGTTCGGGCAGCCAGCGATAGCCGCAAACATCCGCCAACTGTCGGCCCGCCTGCTCGTTGCGGGCGACGATGATGCCTTCGGTAAAGCCTGCATCGCGCAGGGCGCTGGCCACTGCCTTGGCCATGCCGCCGCTGCCGCGCAAGGCAAACGCGGTACAAGGGTCGACCTGATGCTGGCTTAGCAACTGGCGCACGGCCATGTAATCGGTGTTGTAGGCCTTCAGGTGGCCGTCGGTGTTCACCAGCGTGTTGACCGACTCGATGGCGGCTGCGGAAGGGTCGATCTCATCCACGAGCGCCATGCAGGCTTCTTTGTAGGGCATGGAGACCCCACACCCGCGAATGCCCAGTGCGCGGATACCCGCCACCGCCGCTGGCAGGTCATCGGTGCGCATGGCCTTGTAGTAGAAGTCCAGGCCGAGCTGTTGATACAGGTGGTTATGAAAGCGCACACCAAAGGTGCCAGGGCGGCCTGCCAGGGAAATGCACAGTACGGTATCCCTGCTGGGGGTGGTGGACATGGCTGCTCCTCGGTCATGAGTAAAACGATTGAGCAGCGTACCAGAGCGCTCCATTTGTCGCCCCTTACACAACCTTTACCCTTCCCCCATACACAGCAGACCGGAGGCCGAGTCATAGTAAGCAGGCCCCGACTCGGGGTTTTCCATGAGGTTGCTCCATGAACCGTAATATTGCCGCAATCGCACTGCTGGCCGGCGCCTTGGCCATCAGCGGGCCCGCTGCTGCCCATGGTCGCGGTTGGGCCGGGCCCGGGCCCCTGCTGGGTGCCGCTGTGGTCGGTGCAGTGATCGGCGCAACGGCCTACGGCGGCCATGACCGCACCGTTTACGTCGAACGCCCGCCCGTGTACTACGCGCCGCCACCGGTTTACGTACAGCCACCGCCCCAGCCGGTCTACTACCAGCCTTACTACGCGCCCGCCCCGCCACCGCCGCCACCGGGCTACCGAGCCTACTATGGCCCGCCACCGGTCTATTACGGCCCACCCCGCTGGTAAGGTTGAAAGAACTGATAACGACTATTGAGCACGTTGATTTCTCATGCCACGCGCTGATGGCTAAGGTAGAGCCATGTTCCACAGGAGGCACCCATGGCCACTATCCAGATCATGTCCGTTGTCGGCAGCGCAGTGCCTACCCCGCTGCGGGAGCAGGGCCTGTTGGCCTGCTGGTACCTGATACGCAACGGCGAAGCGGTGAGTGGTCCGTTGCCTAGCCTGGCATCTGCCAAAGCGCTGGCCGAGCAGTTGCAACCCGGCACGTTGTTGGCATGACACCCCATTTCATGCGTTGCTCCCTCCCTTGTTGCCCGCCTTCGTGCGGGCTCTTTTTTTGCGGCTCGGTGCACGCCGTTTTCATCGCTACTGCGGCCAGTACCAAAAAGCGGTAACCTTCCAAGGCTGAGCATTCGTCCCTCCGCTGACGAACAGCGTTGGTATTTCCGGACGAGGCTTCCTGCATATGACCGCATTGGTCGATGATTTTCGTGATAGAGCCGTGGATGTCATGGCCAGGGGCGGTTCGATTCTGCCGCTGCTCGAAGCCTTGGTCATTGCCCTGGCTGCGGGTATTCCCGGCAGCCATGTGGGTGTCAACATCCTCGACAAGCCGGGTAAAACCTTTCGGTACTCGCTCTTCCCAAGCGTACCGGCCGACTTCAGCAAACAATTGGTGGGCAACCCGATTACCGGCAAGCGCGGCTCCTGCGGCCTGGCGATTTTAAGTGGCAAGGTCATAGAGGTGCCTGAAGTCGCCACCGATGCGCGTTTTTCTCCCGAATGGAAAAACCTGTTTCACCAGCACCGCTTGCTGGCGCTGGCCTCATTCCCTGCCTTGAGCAAAGAGGGCGATGTGCAGGGTACGCTGGCCGTCATCTACGACCCGCAGAGGCCACTCAATCCCGAGCAGCGCCACGCCATCACCTGCGCTTCACGGCTGTGTGCGCAACTGTGTGCCTACAGCCGCACCCAGGAGGCTAACCGGATACTTATCGCGGAACTCGATCACCGCATGAGAAACCTGTTCAGCACCATCGGTGCGGTCGCGGTGCTCACAGCGAGGCACTACCCGGAGTTCCCGCAGTTTCGTAGAACGCTGGACAACCGCTTGTTGATGATGCAGAAAGCTCACGCGTTGGCATTGGCCGACAAATCATCGCGCCTCACTGAGTTGCTGGCTGAAACCCTGGCCCCGTATATGGCAGAGACGGCAGGCTGCTACTCGGGCCCTGACATCATCCTGGCGCCCGAGGCTGCCTCCGCATTGGCGTTGGTTTTGCACGAACTGGCAACCAACGCCGCCAAGTACGGGGCATTCTCCCAGCCTGGGGGCGCGGCGACTATCCGCTGGCACCTGGAAGACCATGCCGAAGAAGGCTGCCAATTCAGGTTCGCATGGCAGGAACATAATGGCCCGCCGGTCAGCCCTCCCCAGCGCAAAGGGTACGGTTCGCTGATGATTCACGGCAGCTTGCGCAATGCGTTCGATGGGAAGGCAGAATTTGCCTACCACGTCGAAGGGTTGCGCTGCACCATCAGCGCCCCGTTCAGCGCACGCCTGGGCAAGGCGGCCGAGGGCGAGTGCGTAATCATATGATTGGGGACCGCCTTGCGGCCCGGATTAAATTCTCTTCACCTTGCGCCCTTTTGGAATAAGGCATTCGACAGCTGTTCAGCCATACTCCAGAATGCGCCGGTTCTGGGAAAAACCCTCGCACAGCCAACGACATACCAACCATTAGTGAGTCACAACGTGAAAACAACCCTGTCCATCCTCAGCCTGCTGCTGTTGCTCACAGGTACCGCAACCCACACGTCGATTGCTGCTGCCGCTCAGCCTCACGCCCAACTTCAGCGCGACCCTGCCAAACTGCACCTGGCATCGGGCAGCGCGTTGCTGATCGACCTGAACACCAATCAGGAACTGTATTCAAGCCATCCAGACCGGGTGCTGCCCATCGCTTCGGTCACCAAGTTGATGACGGCGATGGTGGTGCTTGACGCGAAGCAGCCGATGGACGAAATGCTGACCATGACCATTGCCAACAACCCGGAGATGAGAGGCGTTTATTCACGGGTGCGGCTGGGCAGTGAACTGAACCGCCACGAAACCCTGCTGATTACCCTGATGTCATCGGAAAACCGTGCGGCCACCACCCTGGCCAACCACTACCCCGGTGGCTACCCGGCGTTCATCAAGGCAATGAATGCCAAGGCCCGCAGCCTGGGCATGGCCCACACACGCTATGTGGAGCCTACCGGGCTGTCCACCCAGAACGTCTCCACCGCTCGGGACCTGACCAAGCTGCTGATGGCGTCGCGCAAGTACCCCATGCTCAGCAGCCTGTCGACCACGCGTGAAAAAACGGTGGCCTTCCGCAAGCCCAACTACACCCTGGGTTTCCGCAACACCGACCACCTGGTCAACAAGAGCAACTGGGACATCAAGTTGACCAAGACGGGGTTTACCAACGAGGCAGGGCACTGCCTGGTGCTGTTGACCCGCATGGACAACCGCCCTGTGGCGATGGTGATTCTCGATGCATTTGGCAAGTACACCCACTTCGCCGATGCCAGCCGTATGCGCCAATGGCTGGAAACCGGTGCGACCAAACCGGCCCCGGCCGTGGCCATGCAATACAAGGCCGATAGACACGGCAAGGGCCGTGTGGCGGCCGAGTAGCCCTCACCGCAGGTCAGGCCTCGGCGCTGAACGTGGCGCCGGCGCTGCTGCTGCCGCTGTCCTTCAATAGCTGCAGCAATTGCCCGGAGGCCGCCAAGATCTGCCCGCTGAGGTTGGCGATGCTGGCTTGCTTGGCCGCCACCGCAGCGGCCTTGGCGGTGTCCTCCATGTTGCTGGCCATCAGTGCTGCCAGCTGCTTCTGCTCCTCGGCCAGCTGCTTTTGCAGATCCTTGATCAATTGCCGCAGCTGCTTCACCGCTTCCGATTCACCCAGGTCGCTGGCCTCGGTGTCTTGCGTCTGGCTAGCCTTGGAAATCCGCATGCTGTCGCTGGGGATGGTCACAGCGCCGCCAGGGGTGGCGGCCTGAGCGGTAGCGGCGGCCTCACTCAGTGCCTGGGCCGAGACCCCATTGATCATCAGGTTGCTTGCGTTTATCCCTGCCATGTGGGCTCCCTTCAAAGGTTATGTTCGTCCTACCTCTGCCTATCGGCCGCCGTGGCCGGGTCTTTAGGCTGCTAAATTCCCTATCCCCTGGCTCGTTCCAAAACATGTATCAGCGCTGGCGCGCTCACATTCGACCTTCAGGGAATTGCAGCCATGACCCAGGCCTCACAGCAGGAAACTATCAAAGATCTGATCGGCGTGGGCTTTGGCCCCTCGAACCTCGCCCTGGCCATCGCCTTGGAAGAACTTGCCGAAGTGCAGGGCCATGCACTGGATGCATTGTTCATCGACAAACAGCAGGATTACCGCTGGCATGGCGAAACCCTGGCGACCCAGAGCGAGTTGCAGATCTCGTTCCTCAAGGACCTGGTGTCGCTGCGCAACCCCACCAGCCCCTACAGCTTCGTCAACTACCTGCACCAGAAGCAACGCCTGGCCGATTTCATCAACCTGGGCACCTTTTACCCGTGCCGCCTGGAGTACAACGATTACCTGCGATGGGCAGCGGAGCATTTCGCCACCCAGGCCGTGTATGGCGAAGAAGTACTGCGCATCGAGCCCGAGGTTGTAGCCGGCCGCGTCGAACATTTGCGGCTGGTGTCGCGCGACGCCCAGGGCCGGGAATACAGCCGTCGTACCCGTTCGGTGGTGGTGGGCAGTGGTGGCACCCCGAAAATTCCGCAGAAATTTGGCGCGTTCAAGGATGACCCTCGGGTATTCCACCACTCCCAGTACCTCAGCAGCCTGAAGAAACTGCCTTGCACCGACGGCAAACCCATGCGCATTGCAGTGATCGGCTCGGGCCAGAGCGCCGCAGAGGCATTCATCGACCTGAATGACAGCTACCCGTCGGTCAAGGTGGACATGATCCTGCGCGCCACGGCCCTGAAGCCCGCGGACGACAGCCCGTTCGTGAACGAAATCTTTGCCCCGGACTACACCGACCTGGTCTTCAACGAACCGGCCGAACAACGCAGCAAGTTGCTGGGTGAATACCACAACACCAACTACTCGGTCGTGGACCTGAACCTGATCGAACGCATCTACGGCGTGCTCTACCGGCAGAAGGTCGCCCACCAGCACCGTCACAACGTGCTGTGCCGTCGCCAGGTGGAAGCGGTGGTGGCCACCCGCGACGGGTTGGAGCTGACACTCAGTGACCTCGCCACCGGTCAGCAGCAGACGCACCGCTACGACGCCGTGATCCTGGCGACCGGCTACGAACGTCGCTCGCACCGCGAGCTGCTGGCGCCGCTGGCAGGTTACCTGGACGATTTCAACGTCAACCGCAATTACCGGGTACTGGCCAGCCCTGACCTGCAGGCTGCGGTGTATCTGCAGGGGTTCTGTGAGAACAGCCATGGCCTGAGCGACACCCTGCTGTCGGTGCTGCCATCGCGTGCAGCAGAAATTGGCCGGGCCCTCTACCACGACCTGTCGCACCTGCAAGGCAAATCGCAACCTGCTGTAGCGCTGACCAGCGCCTGACCCACCTCTTCCAGGCCGGCCCATGGTTCCACCACGGGCCGGCTTCGGCCATCTGAAACATTTGCTTGCATTTAAAACGACGGTTTTTTGATTCTCATTCGTCCTTATCAGTACAGCCCTTTTTGGTTGGGCTCACGCTCGACTATCCCCTGTAGAAGACTGTCTGATGGCCAAAACACCGAAAAAATCCAAGTCCAGGTTGTGGTTCCTGGTCCACAGCTGGCTCGCCTTGCCGATCTGGTTCTTCGTGCTCATCGTTTGTTTCACTGGCATGCTCGCCGTGGTCAGCCAGGAGATCGTCTGGCTGGCCGACCCGGCGGTGCGGGCGAACAAGCCTGATGGCGACGTGCAGCGCATGACCTTCCAGCAGGTACTGAATGCCCTGCATGAAGCCAAGCCAGACATGATCGTGGGTGGCCTCAGCCAGCCAGATGGCTCGCATTTCGCCGTCAAGGCCAATGTCACCCTGCCAGACGGCACCAGCCCGACGCTTTATGTAAACCCCTACACCGGCGCCATCCAGGGCAAGACCCCGGACTTCAACTTCGAAGCCTTCACCCGCGCGCTGCACGGTTGGTGGCTGGTGCCCTTCACCAATGGCTATAGCTGGGGGTGGTACCTGGTCTCGATACTGGGCCTGCCCATGCTGGCTTCGCTGGTGACCGGGCTGGTGGTGTACAAGAAGTTCTGGAAGGGCTTCTTCAAACCGGTGCGAACCGGCCATGGCTCCCGGATTTTCTGGGGTGACCTGCACCGCCTGGCCGGAGTGTGGTCAATCTGGTTCATTGCAGTCATTTCCATTACCGGTACCTGGTTCCTGATCCAGGCGATCCTTTTTGACAATCACATCACCCTCTCAAGCGAGAAGGTCGTGCCTGTCATCGCCCGGGAGCAGGTCCCGCAAACCCAAGACGGTTCCCCAGCCCCGCGCATCGACCTGGACGAGGCTGTGCGCCTGGCAGGCCTGGCCATCCCCGGGCTGGAAGTCAGCTTCGTTTCACTGCCGTCTACCGCTTACAGCCACATCAACCTGGGCGGCCCAGGCTGGTACCCATTGATGCACCAGAGTGCGGCGGTAAACCCTTACACCCGCACGATCGACAGCCAGTTTCTGATCAGCGACAGGTCGGCGCTGGAGTTCGTCACCGAATCCATGCGCCCGCTGCACACGGGCGATTTTGGTGGCTTGCCGATCAAGCTGGTGTGGTTCTTCTTCGGGCTAGTACTGACCCTGATGGTGTTCAGCGGCCTGCTTATCTGGACCAAGCGTACCGCCCAGGCCACTGCGGCCGCGCTCAAGCGTGGTGAACGCGCCCCCCGCAACCTCCCGCGTGAAACCACTGTGGAGATCCACTCATGAGCCGGGCCCAGACCCTCACCGCCAGCCCGTTGAAACAAGCCTGGCTGAAATGGCGCTTTCACCTGAACATCCTGCTGATCCTCATTCCACTGGGCTTCATGCCCAAGTACTTCGCCGATGCCAAACTGTTCCGCGGCGACGCGGGCCTGGGCGCCAACATCGTGCGCGACATCCAAGTTGGCCCCTACAGCCTGGACCTGGCCGAGATGCGCGATGAGGCACCTTTGGCCGACGGCCCTGCCGGCTTTTTCAAAGTCTTCAACGCAGCACTGTGCAAGGCCTGCATCCAGGACGTGAAGGCGACCTACCTGCGTATCGGAAAACCACGCAGCCTGCGCGCTGCTGGCACCATTTTCTTCGGTGCGCCCTACAGCATGGCCACCTCATTGCCCATTCCCCCACGCACCAGCCCCGATGCCCAGATCTGGATCACCGTGGAAGGCTGGGACGGCAGCATGCACCAGGCTTCGGTCCCATTGGCCCAGGCATCCCCCGCTACCGTGGCGTGGCTCAAGAAACAAGGAGGCAAGAAATGAAACACCTGATGCGCACCTTCGCGCTACCGATGCTGCTACTGGCCGCCGCCCCGGCGATGGCCCACAACCCCATGTGCGAATGCGAGGAACTTGCCAGCGGCCAGGTCAAGTGCACGGGGGGCTTCTCCGATGGCAGCGGCGCCCCTGGCGTAACCCTGGACGTGATTGGTTACGACGAGCAGGTGCTGGTCGGCGGCAAGCTGGGGGAAGACTCGACCCTGACCTTCAAGCGCCCTGATGGCGAGTTCTATGTGCTGTTCGACGCCGGCCCCGGGCATGTGGTGGAAGTCGACTACGCCGACATCCCACAACCATGAGCCGCGCCCAGGTGATACGCCCGGCGGGTGCCGGGCACGAAACCCTGTACGTGCTGCTGTTCAGCGCACTGATCGTCTTGCTGGCAGCAGGGGTGGTGGCGCTGCGTGGCGAGCGTGAAGACGAGCAGGCCATCGAGCGCCACCAGCTCGATGCACGCCGTGACCTGACTGCAGCCGAACAGGGCCTGTATACCGACCTGAGGGTGGCCTTCGACGAAATCCAGATGCTGCGCGAAGAACGCCAGGCTGCCCCGGGTGTGCAGGCGCTGGCCGAAGACGGCCTGCCGCCTTTCGTCGATGACGCCGGCAGCCAGAGCCGCGGCAACCATCAGTGGACGTGGCTGCAGGCCGGCGCCTACCTCGGCCGCAGCCAGGCCCCGGACATCGCCGGCAGCCTGCTGCTGATCCTGCCCGCTGGCAACGACGGCCAACCGGATATCTGGCTACGCCGCGACAGCAGCCACATGCCACCTGACGACCTCGGCCAGGCAGCCTTGATTGCAGCGGGCTGGCGGCAGGTGGTCAGCCACTACGACGCCGGTGTCACCCGCGAACACCGCCACTGAACCCAAAAGGACTTCCCATGTTTCGCTCCGCCCTCGCCCTGCTTCTGGCCATCGCCCTGCCGGCCACGGCCCTGGCCGACAGTGGCAAGCCACTGCGCATCGGCATCACCCTGCACCCGTACTACAGCTATGTGAGCAATATCGTCGCAGACAAGGCAGAAGTGGTGCCGTTGATTCCTGCGGGTTTCAACCCCCACGCCTACGAGCCCCGGGCTGAGGACATCAGGCGCATCGGTACACTGGACGTGGTGGTGCTCAACGGTGTAGGCCATGACGATTTTGCCGACCGCATGATCGCCGCCAGCGAGAAGCCCGGCATCGCCACCATCGAGTCCAACCAGAACGTCCCCTTGCTCGCCGCCACAGGCATCGCCGCACGGGGTGCCGGCAAGGTCGTCAACCCCCATACCTTCCTGTCCATCAGCACCACCATTGCGCAGGTCAACAACATCGCCCGCGAGCTTGGCAAGCTGGACCCGGCAAACGCCAAGTTCTACACGCAGAACGCCCGCGCTTATGGCAAGCGCCTGCGCACCCTGCGGGCCGAGGCCTTGGCCAAGGTGACCGAGGCACCCAGTGCCACCTTCCGCGTGGCCACCATCCATGCCGCCTACGACTACCTGGTGCGCGACTTCGGCCTGGAAGTCACCGCCGTGGTGGAGCCGGCCCACGGCATCGAACCCAGCCCCGCCCAGTTGAAAAAGACCATCGACCAGTTGAAGGCGCTGGATGTGCGGGTGATCTTTTCAGAGATGGACTTCCCTTCCGCCTACGTGGAAACCATCCAGCGCGAGGCCGGCGTTCGCCTGTACCCACTGACCCACATCTCCTACGGGGAATACACCAAGGACAAGTATGAAGTGGAGATGAAGCGCAACCTCGATACCGTGGTGCGGGCCATTCAGGAGAACCGCGCATGACCGCCGCCGCCCACGTGCAGCCGGCTTGTGGCCCGGCCATCGAGTTCGGTGGCATCGACCTCACCCTGGGGCGCACGCGCATTCTTGAGCAGGTGGCCTTCAGCGTCGCGCCCGGCACTGTGCACGCCATCGTCGGCCCCAATGGTGGCGGCAAGAGTTCGTTGATCAAGACACTGCTTGGGCAGATGCCGCACCAGGGTCAGTTGACCCTGCGCTGGCCAGGCGAGCGGGAGGTTATCGGCTATGTGCCACAGGCGCTGGAGTTCGACCGTGGGCTACCCATGACCGTCGATGACTTCATGGCCGCCATGTGCCAGAAACGCCCCGCGTTCCTGGGTTTGTCCCGGCGGGTGCAGCCCGCCATCGACGCCGCGCTGGCGCGGGTCGGGATGTTGGACAAACGCAAGCGCCGCATGGGCGCGCTGTCGGGTGGTGAGCGCCAACGGGTGCTGCTGGCCCAGGGCCTGATCCCCGAACCGCAATTGCTGGTGCTGGACGAGCCCATGTCGGCGCTGGACGAGGCAGGCATTCAGGTGTTCGAGCAATTGCTGGCCGGTTGGCGCCAGGCCGGCACGACGGTGCTGTGGATCGAACACGACCTGGAGGCGGTGCTGCGCCTGGCAGACCGGGTCACCGGCCTGAGCCGCAAGGTGCTGTTTGACGCACCGCCCGCCCAGGCCCTAACGCCCGAGCGCCTGCTCGGCCTGTTCTCCGTTCACCCGCGCAGCGAGAGCCTTGCCTGATGAGCTTCGAATCCTTCCGTCAACTGGTCCAGCAGTGGGCCACACTGGGCTACCTGCCGGAGGCACTGGCCTACGGTTTTGTGGTCAACGCCTTGCTGGCAGGCCTGATGATCGGCCCGGTCCTGGGTGGGCTCGGCACCTTGGTGGTGGTCAAGCGCTTTGCGTTCTTCTCTGAAGCGGTCGGCCATGCGGCCCTCACCGGCGTGGCAATCGGCATCCTGCTGGGCGAGCCCTACACCGGCCCCTATGGCAGCCTGTTCGGCTACTGCCTGCTGTTCGGCATCCTGCTCAACTTCCTGCGCAACCGCACGGGGCTGTCGCCGGATACGTTGATCGGCGTGTTCCTGTCGGTGTCCCTGGCCCTCGGGGCCAGCCTGCTGTTGATGCTGGCAGGCAAAATCAACGTGCACATCCTGGAAAACGTGTTGTTCGGGTCGGTGTTGACCGTAAGCGGCCAGGACCTGGTCGTGCTGGGCATCGTCGCTGCGCTGGTGCTGGCCCTGGCCTTGCCGTTGTACAACCGGATCATGCTGGCCAGCTTCAATCCGCAGCTGGCTGCCGTGCGCGGCGTAGCAGTGAAAACCCTGGATTACCTGTTCGTGGTGCTGGTCACGCTGGTCACCGTGGCCTCGGTGAAAGTGATCGGGGCGATCCTGGTGGGTGCCTTGCTGGTGATCCCCGCTGCCGCCGCGCGTTTGGTCAGCCAGTCGCTCAAAGGCTTCTTCTTTCTGTCGGTGCTGATCGCCACGCTCAGCACCCTGCTCGGTATCTTGCTGCCCATCGTCTGCGACCTGCCGGTGCCCTCAGGCGCCGCGATCATCCTGGTTGCCGGCATCTGCTTCGCCCTCGCGGCACTGGCCCGCGCCCTCGTCCCACGCCTGCAAGGAAACCCGGCATGAATCTGAAACGCCTGACCCTGACAGTGGCCCTGGCCAGCCTGCCGTCGCTGTCGTTCGCCACCCAAGTACTGACCGCCCTGCCCGTGACCCATAGCCTGGCGAGCGCCCTGCTGGACGGCACCACGGTGGAGCTGAAACGGGCAGCACCGGCCAACCTGCCTGCCAGCCGGCAACCGTCGTACTTCAGCGGGCGCGGCGGCGCCAGTTTGCAGAAGGCGGCGCAGCAAGCCGACGCGGTGATCGGGCTGCGCTCCATATGGCGCGACGACCCGCTGTACCCGGTGGCCAGGCGCAGCAATATCCGCATCGTGGAAATTGACGCGGCGCGCCCCGTCGACGGCGCACTGCCGGGCATCGCGGTGACCGGTGACGATGCCCATGCCGCCTACCCCTGGCTGAACCCCACCAATCTCGGGCGCATGGCGGATGTGATGGCCAATGACCTGGAGCGGCTTTCGCCTCAGGACAAAACCAGGATCCAGGGCAACCTGGCGGGGTTCAAGCGCCAACTGCTGGAGCTGGCCGCCAGCAGCCAGATACGCCTGGCCAAGGTCGACAACCTGACAGTGGTGAGCCTGTCGGAGCGGCTGAGCTACCTGGCCAGCGGGTTGAACCTGGATGTGGTGGAGCAACCGCTGCCGAACGATTGGGATACCGCCGCGCTCGAGGCGCTGGGGGCAAACCTGAAGGCGCAGGATGTGGCCCTGGTGCTGGACCATCGGCAGCCGGAGGCTGCGGTGGCCGAGGTGATCAAGGCATCCGGGGCCAAGCTGGTGGTGGTGGAGAGTGACCCTGAGGATGCGCTGGGGGGGCTGAAGGCCAGTGTCGACCAGGTGATCAAGGCGCTGGGCGAAAGTTGATGCAGTGTGTGCCGGCTTCCGCTGGGGCCTGTGGGACCCAGCTTGCCGGCGATCGTAACCGAGAACCGCGTCGCTAACGCCGCATGCACCGCTGATACCGCTCATCCACCCGCCCGGCAAACCAGGCAGTGGTCAGTTTGCGCGTGATCTTGGGGCTTTTCAGCTCGATGCCGGGTAGCACCGCACGTGGCAGTGGCTTGCCAGCGGCGGCATCAGCCAACGCAAACACCCCCGCGTACAAACGGCTGTCTTCGAAGTCCAGCTGGGTGCCCTGCTCCAGCTGGCTGCGGACCTGCGGGTTGCGCAAGCCAAGCTTGGCGCCCAGCCTGCGCGCAGCCTGCTCTGTGGTACCTGGCATGATCGCACCAGGGGCTATCAGGTCACCGTCCAGTGCCAGTTGCACGCCCGTCACCTGGCTCAGCGCCGCCTGGAACGCAGCATTGCGGCTGGCGTACCAGCCTGCGTTGAAGTCGGCAAAACGGTACAGCTGGCGGTCGTAGCTGGCCGGGTAACCCAGCAGGTGGGCGATGCCGAAATACATCCCGCCACGGCGGCTGAACACCTCCTCGCGGATACTGCCAGCCTGGCTGTACGGGTAGCCCTGTGCATGCCGTACAGCGAAGGCGACGCTCACCTGCATCGGCCCACCGGTGCGCACCGGGTTCAGGCCACCGAGCAAGGTCTTGCCCAACGGCACCCGGGCGATCACCTCATCGTACAGTTCGCTGAGCTGCCGCTCACTGCGCACCGACAGCAATCGCTGCTGGTAGCTCTGACCGTTGCCGGAGGGGGTTTTCAATGCACCGTCGACCAGTAATCTGGGGATATGCAGCCGCGCCGCACGGCGGTCGATTTCGTCTCGGGCGATACGCCCCAGGTTGGGTACCTGCGGGTCAGCGTTGAAGGTGGACTCCTGCTCGGTCACCGCCAGCACCGCGCACAGGTTGCTCTGGCTGGGCTCAATGCCCTGGGCCTGAAACGCCGTCTGTATGTCGTCAGCCCAGCCCGCCCGGTCGCGTGCCTGTGCCGGCAGCAGGCGCATGAGCTGCGCACGCACCTGCGCCGGGTCGGCCTGGGGGGTAGGTTCGCGGCGCCCGGCGCAGCCTTGCAGCAGCGCCAGGGCGATCACCACGCCCATTACCGCGCGCCGGTTCAGGGCTGTTCCCCCACCAGAAACGTCTTGCTGACATGACGGAAAGACGGGTGGCTGGCACTGCCCATCAGCTCGAACACCACCATCTCGCGGGTCACCACCTGCGCCCCGGCACCGCGCATGCGCGCCAACCCGGCGGCCTTGTTGGCCTGGGTACGGCTGTCACAGGCGTCCTCCACCACGAACACCTGCTTGCCCAGCGCCAGCAGGCCAAGCACGGTTTGCAATACGCACACGTGGGTTTCCATGCCGCAGACGATGAACTGCCCACGCGCCATCAATTCGCTGGGCAGGCACTGGGCAGCGACGCAGGAGAAATGGTTTTTTTCCACCACCTCGGCCTTAGGCGCGGCTTCCAGCAACGGCCCGAGTGTAGGGCCAAGACCTTTGGGATATTGCTCCGAAATCACCGTCGGCAATTTCAGCGCTGCTGCCACCGCCAGCAACCAGCGAGCGCGTGCCTGGGTGCCTTCAGGGTCGCTCATGGCGCCGATGAGTTTTTCCTGGATGTCGATGACCAGCAGCGTGGCCTTGTTCGGGTCAATCAGCATTGCCTGCCCCTTGCCTGGGAAAAGCCCTAGCCTCTCCCAGGCAACCGGGGACGTCAATCAGGCGGACTGGCGCAACGGTTCCAGTGCGCTGGTCAGGGCAGCCAGTACGCGGTCTTCATGCTCGTGGATGAAGAAATGGCCGCCGCTGAACATCTGCCTGGAGAAGGCACCGCGCGTCTCCAGACGCCAGGCGTCGAGTTGCTCATCACTGGCGCGGTCGTTTTCGCCGCCCAGCACGTGCAACGGGCAGTGCAACGCAGGGCGCTGACGGTAGGCGTAGGTACCGCAGAGCAGAAAGTCGGCCCGCAGAATGGGCAGCGTCAGGCTAATCAGCTCAGGGTTGGCCAGCACTTCTTCCGGCGTACCCTGCAGTGTGCGCAGTTCGTCGAGCAACTCGGGGTCGGTTTTGGGCTCGCGCCAGTTGTTGCCATCGTAGTCTTCACGGCGGGTGGGCGCCGCCGTACCGCAGGCGAACAGCGCCAGGGGTGGGGTGCACCCCAGCCCTTGCAACGCATGGGCAAGTTCGAACGCCAGCAGCGCACCCAGGCTGTGGCCAAGCAAGGCATAAGGGGCGTTGGCCGCCAAGCGCTGCTCGGCCGCCAGTTGCCGGGCCAGGCCCTGCATGTCGGTGTGCAAGGGCTCGCCCAGGCGTGCGCCACGCCCGGGCAGCTCGACCGGGCGCACCTGCAACCAGGCGGGCAGCTTGCGCCGCCAGCGGCTATACACCATGGCGCTGGCGCCCGAGTACGGCAGGCACAGCAGGTTGACCGTGGTCACTGCGCAGCAGCTTCCGCCATTTTCTGGCGCAGGCTCAGCGGGCGCATGTCGGTCCACACCTCGTCGATGTAGGCCAGACACTCCTTCTTCAGGCCGCTCTTGCCCACGGCGCGCCAGCCATCGGGGATCGCTTTGTAGTCGGGCCAGATCGAGTATTGCTCTTCGTGGTTGACCACGACCTGAAACTGGATGTCGTCACGGTCGAAAACGGAAGTCATTGCCTGTCTCCTTGAATGGTGAGGGCCGCAGCGCCAGGGGCGCAGGGGGGCTTTGAAGTAGACGTGGCAGGGCGTAAAAAAATTAATCGCAGTTGGCAGCGCTGCCTGGCATCAGGCATCGCGCAGCAAGTCATGGGTGTCGAGCAGGCGGAACGCCACCTGTGGGTTACGCTCCAGGCCCCGGCGGATGGCCGCCGGGATGGCCTGGCGAGTCTTGCGGCACAGCCCCGGCTGATCGTCCAGTTCGATGACGATGCCGCGCATGGTGCGCACCTCATGGTGGCCGGGGGCGATGTGCAGCCGGATACCGAGGTTGTCGTACAGGCGCTGCTGCAAGCGGTACAGGTCTTCGAGGGACTGGAGGTTTTCCAGCCGCTCGAGCAGGCGCTTTTCTTGCTGCCGGTTCAGCAGAAGAATGCGCTGGGCGGCCTGTGCGTGAGTGGCCAGTTGTTCACGGCCGCAGTTACAGGCACCCGGCGGGCAAGGTTGGCGCAGGGGTGCAGGGCTGGTCATCGGCCAAGCATAGCCAGTTTTACCTGCACTGTGGCCCCTGCCTTGTGGTTCAGCCATCGACCCCCTCGACGATGATCACCTCGGCCCGAGCCACCCCCTGGCGGTGGCTACAGGCTTGCTGGTACTGGTCTGAGTGGTAGCAGGCCAGCGCCTGTTCGTAGGAGTCGAACTCGATGACCACGCTACGCTGAGGGGTGGCACGCCCTTCCACCGCCTCGCTGCGCCCACCGCGCGCCAGAAACCGCCCGCCAAACGCCTGGAACGCCGCCGGGGCGCGCTGGGTGTATTGCAGGTACTGCTGAGGGTCGGTGACGTCCACATGGGCGATCCAGTAGGCCTTCATGCGTAACTCTCCTCTCGAAATGATTTTATGTATGATGGTATACCATAATAATCAACCAGCCACAGCGAGTGTGCAATATGGCTTTCAACACTGTCGATGAGATTCTCGAGGACTACCGCCAAGGCAAGATGGTGCTGCTGGTAGACGATGAAGACCGGGAAAACGAAGGCGACCTGCTGATTGCAGCCGAACGTTGCGATGCCCAGGCAATCAACTTCATGGCCCGCCAAGCCCGCGGGCTGATCTGCCTGACCCTGACCGACGAGCACTGCCAGCGCCTGGGCCTGGAGCAGATGGTGCCGGCCAATGGCAGCGTCTTCAGCACCGCGTTCACTGTTTCGATCGAAGCGGCTACCGGGGTAACGACCGGCATTTCTGCCGCCGACCGCGCCCGCACCGTGGCCGCCGCGATGGCCGCGGACGCGCGCCCGGAAGACCTGGTGCAGCCGGGCCATATCTTCCCCTTGCGTGCGCGTGAAGGCGGTGTGCTGAACCGCGCGGGGCATACCGAAGCGGGCTGCGATCTGGCGCGCCTGGCCGGTTTCAGCCCGGCGTCGGTGATCGTGGAAGTGCTCAACGATGACGGCACCATGGCGCGGCGCCCCGACCTGGAAGTATTCGCTGCACGCCATGGCATCAAGATCGGCACCATCGCCGACCTGATCCACTACCGCCTCAGCAACGAACAGACCGTCAAGCGCATCGGCGAACGTGAACTGCCAACCGTGCATGGCACCTTCCGCCTGGTCACCTATGAAGACGGCATCGAAGGCGGTGTGCACATGGCCATGGTGATGGGCGACATTCGCCGCGAACAACCGACCCTGGTGCGGGTGCATGTGATCGACCCGCTGCGCGACCTGGTGGGCGCCGAATACGCCGGCCCTGCCAACTGGACGTTGTGGGCCGCCTTGCAGAAAGTGGCCCAAGAAGGTGCCGGCGTGGTGGTTATCCTGGCCAACCATGAGTCTTCCCAGGCCTTGCTGGAGCGCGTGCCGCACCTTACGCAACCGCTGAGGCCCTACCAGCGGGGCCAGTCGAAGGTGTACTCGGAGGTGGGTACCGGCGCCCAGATTCTTCAGGACCTGGGCGTCGGCAAGCTGCGCCACCTGGGGCCGCCGTTGAAATACGCAGGCCTTGCCGGCTATGAGCTGGAAGTGGTGCAAAGCATCCCCTTCGAACCCGGGATGCTCGGCTGAACCTGCGGCGCCGGGCAAAGCGCGGAGTGATGGCCGGTCGCCTCATGCCCCTTGCGAAAAGTTTGGAATACCATAATATGATATCCCGTAGACCTTGAATTTGCTGTAGCTGCTCCCCGAATACTGTTGGCGGGCGCACCACACCCCGCCTCGAATAACAAAAAGCAACGAGGGCGTAACCATGCTGTTGAGCAAACGTGTAACCGCAGTGCTGTCTGCAAGCCTGCTGACCCTGGCGTGCCAGGCTGCCCAGGCCGCCGAAAGCGTCAATTTCGTCAGCTGGGGCGGCACTACCCAGGACGCGCAGAAGGAAGCGTGGGCAGTGCCCTTCACCAAAGCCACCGACATCAAGGTGGTGCAGGACGGCCCGACCGACTACGGCAAGCTCAAGGCCATGGTGGAAAGCGGTAACGTGCAGTGGGACGTGGTCGACGTAGAAGCCGACTTTGCCCTGCGCGCCGCCAGCGAAGGCCTGCTCGAACCCCTCGACTTCACCCAGATCAAACGCGACAGGATCGACCCCCGGTTCGTCTCCGACCATGGTGTCGGCTCGTTCTTCTTCTCCTTCGTGCTCGGCTACAACGAGGGCAAGCTGGGCGCCAGCAAACCCACCGACTGGACCGCGCTGTTCGACACCAAGACCTACCCCGGCAAGCGTGCGCTGTATAAATGGCCAAGCCCGGGCGTGCTTGAACTGGCCCTGCTCGCCGATGGCGTCGCCCCCGACAAGCTGTACCCACTGGACCTGGACCGCGCCTTCAAGAAGCTCGATACCATCAAGAAGGACATCGTCTGGTGGGGCGGTGGCGCCCAGTCCCAGCAACTGCTGGCCTCGGGTGAAGCCTCCCTTGGCCAGTTCTGGAACGGCCGCGTGTACGCCCTGCAGCAAGATGGCGCACCGGTGGGTGTGAGCTGGAAGCAGAACCTGGTCATGGCCGATTTCCTGGTCATTCCCAAGGGTGCCAAGAACAAGGACGCGGCCATGAAATTCCTGGCCAACGCCAGCAGCGCTGAAGGCCAGGCCGAGTTCGCCAACAAGACCGCCTACGCCCCCGTCAACGTCGACAGCGTGGCCAAACTCGACAAGGCCCTGGCCCCGAACCTGCCAACCGCCTATGCCCAGGACCAGGTCACCCTGGACTTCGCCTACTGGGCAAAAAACGGCCAGGCCATTGCTGCCCGCTGGAATGAGTGGCTGGTCAAATGAAGGTTGCCATCAACGCCCTGCACAATGCCCAAGGTGCCCCCTCGGGCACCGGCGGCACCGCTGCGGCGCCACGGCGGGCCAGCCTTGGCCAGCGCTGGAAAGGCAGCCGCAACCTGCTGCCCGCCCTGCTGTTCCTCGGCCTGTTCTTCTTCGCCCCGCTGGTCGGCCTGTTGCTGCGTGGTGTACTGGAGCCAACCCCCGGGCTTGGCAACTACGAGCAGCTGTTCGCCAACTCCGCCTACGCCCGGGTGCTGTTCAACACCTTCTCCGTAGCCGGGCTGGTGACCCTGATCAGTGTGCTGCTGGGCTTCCCCCTGGCCTGGGCGATTACCCTGGTACCCAAAGGCTGGGGCCGCTGGCTGCTTAACATCGTGCTGTTGTCGATGTGGACCAGCCTGCTGGCGCGCACCTATTCCTGGCTGGTGCTGCTGCAGAGTTCGGGGGTGATCAACAAGGCGTTGATGGCCATGGGCATCATCGATGCCCCGCTGGAAATGGTGCATAACCTGACCGGTGTGGTGATCGGCATGAGCTACATCATGATCCCGTTCATCGTGCTGCCGCTGCAGGCCACCATGCATGCCATCGACCCGATGGTGCTGCAGGCGGGCTCGATCTGCGGCGCCAGCCCCTGGACCAACTTCTGGAAGGTGTTCCTGCCGCTGTGCCGCTCCGGGCTGTTCTCCGGCGCGCTGATGGTGTTCGTGATGTCGCTGGGTTACTACGTCACCCCGGCCCTGCTGGGCGGTGCGCAGAACATGATGCTGCCCGAGTTCATCATCCAGCAGGTGCAGTCGTTCCTCAACTGGGGCCTGGCCAGCGCCGCCGCCGCCTTGCTGGTGCTGATCACACTGGTGCTCTTTTACCTGTACCTGAAGCTGCAACCGGAATCCCCGGTTGGCAACGCGAGGTAAACCGCCATGCTCCTGTCTCCCAATGCCATGGGCCGCCCGCTGCGAACGGGCCTGTACCTGACCACCGGGGTGATTGCGGCCTTTCTGCTGCTGCCAGTGGTGTTCATCGTGTTGCTCTCGTTCGGCTCGTCCCAGTGGCTGGTGTTCCCACCGCCGGGCTGGACCTTCAAATGGTACGGCCAGTTCTTCTCCAACCCTGAGTGGATGGACGCGGCGCTGGCCAGCCTGAAAGTCGCCGTGCTGACCACCGTGGCGGCTGTGCTGCTGGGCCTGCCAACGGCCTTTGCGCTGGTGCGCGGCCGCTTCCCCGGGCGAGAAATGCTCTACGGCCTGTTCACCATGCCGATGATCGTACCGCTGGTGATCATTGCCGTGGCGGTGTATGCGCTGTTCCTCAAGCTGGGCTACACCGGCACGCTGTTCGCATTCGTGGTCAGCCACGTGATCGTGGCCCTGCCCTTCACCATCATCTCGATCATCAACTCGCTGAAGCTGTTCGACCAGTCCATCGAGGACGCTGCGGTGATCTGCGGGGCCTCGCGCCTGCAGGCCATCTTCAAGGTAACGTTCCCAGCCATCCGCCCGGGCATGATTGCAGGCGGCCTGTTTGCCTTCCTGGTGTCATGGGATGAAGTGGTGCTGAGCGTGATGATGGCAAGCCCTGAGTTGCAGACCCTGCCGGTGAAGATGTGGACCACCTTGCGCCAGGACCTCAGCCCGGTGATTGCGGTGGCCTCGACCCTGCTGATCGGCCTTTCGCTGCTTGTGATGTTCATTGCCGCCGCCTTGCGCCGGCGTACCGAAACAAACGCCTGAGCGCGCGGAGAAAAACAACAATGAGTGCAGTGATCAAAGACAACGCGCCAGGCAAGCTCCTGGTCAGCCTGCGGGGCTTGAACAAGCACTACGGTGACTTCACCGCCGTGGACAACCTCGACCTGGACATTCAGGACGGCGAGTTCCTGACCTTCCTGGGTTCCAGCGGCTCGGGCAAGTCCACTACCCTGTCGATGCTGGCCGGCTTCGAAACCCCCAGCAGTGGCGAGATCCTGGTGGATGGCCAGTCGCTGGTCAATGTGCCACCGCACAAGCGTGATATCGGCATGGTATTCCAGCGCTACTCGCTGTTCCCGCACCTAAACGTGCGCGACAACATCGCCTTCCCGCTGGCCATCCGCAAACTCACCGCCGCTGAAACCAAAAAGCGCGTGGATGCCATGCTGAAGCTGGTGCAACTGGAACCGTTCGCCCACCGTAAACCGTCGCAGATGTCCGGCGGCCAACAGCAGCGCGTGGCCATTGCCCGGGCGCTGGTGTACGAGCCGCGCATCCTGCTGATGGACGAGCCACTCGGCGCGCTGGACAAGAAACTGCGCGAAGACCTGCAGGATGAGCTGCGCCAGCTGCACCGCCGGCTGGGCATCACCATCGTGTATGTCACCCATGACCAGGAAGAAGCCATGCGCCTGTCCCAGCGCATTGCCATTTTCAGCCATGGCAAGATCGTCGGCCTGGGCACCGGCTACGACCTGTATCAGAACCCGCCCAATGCGTTCGTGGCCTCGTTTCTGGGCAACTCCAACTTCCTGCGCATCAAGGCCACCGGCAACGGTGCCGGGCGCTTCGAGGGCCAGCCGGTGGCCATCCGCCTCACCCCGGGGCTGGTTGCCGAACAGGAGGCGCTGGTGATGGTGCGGCCTGAAAAAGCCCTGGCCCTGACCGCCGAACAGGCCGCGGCACAACCCCTGCCTGCGGGCTGGAACGAAGTCAGCGCCAAGGTCGGCGAGGTGTTGTTCCTGGGTGAAAGCCAAACCTGCCACGTGATCACGGCGGGGGGGACCGAGCTGACCGTGAAAGCCTTGTCGGCTGCCGGCATGCCGATGCAGCCAGGGGATGCGGTGCACGTGCGCTGGGCGGTGGCCGATGCGTGCATCTACACCGAATGGGAAGAGAGCGACCTGAGCAAGTCGGCTGGAGCCCATTGAAGCCTTGAACGCGGCGGCGCCACTGCGGCGCCGCTGCGCCAGCGCAGTCATATAAACATCACGCAACTGTCGTAATCTGCCGGCCACCTCTGTGCCACGGGCCTTCCGGCATGCCTCGCCTGCTCATCCTGCTGTTCAACCTGCTCCCGCTGACAGCCCTGGCCGAGCCCGTGCACCTGCGCCTGGCCGGCTCCAATACCATGGGTGCGACCTTGCTGCCTGCACTTGTGGTCGGGCAACTGCAGGCGCAGCAGGCAACCGCGGTGCACACCCAGCCAGGCCAAACCGCCAATGAAACAGTGATCACTGCCGTCGACGCCTCCGGCAGCCCCATTCGGGTCGACATAGCCGCCCACGGCAGCAGCACCGGCTTTGTCGCCCTGGGCCGCGGTAACGCCGACCTGGCAGCAGCGTCGCGCCCCATCACCGAGCGCGAACAACGCGCGCTGCACGCGCTGGGCAACCTGCGCGAGGCCGACACCGAGCAGGTGATCGCCCTGGATGGCATTGCCGTGATCACCCACCCAGATAACCCACTGGCGCAACTCACCACCGATCAGCTCGCCCAGGTGTTCTGCGGCCAGGTGCATCACTGGGAGCAACTGGGTGTGCCCGGTGGTGCCATTCATCTCTATGCCCGGGACAACCGCTCGGGCACCTATGCCAGCTTCAAAGCGATGGTGCTGGCACCCCGTCAGTGCCAATTGGCGCACAACGCCCAACGCTTCGAAGCCAGCGAGCCCTTGGCCGCAGCGGTGGCCAACGACCGGCAGGCGATTGGCTTCAGCAGCCTGGCCGCCGTCCACCGGGCCAAGGTGTTGCCTGTGGCGGACGGCGATACCCCCGCCCTGCTACCCACGTCGGCGCAGGTCGCCAGTGAGGATTACCCGCTCTCCAGGCGTTTGTTCCTGTACCTGCCCGCCCACCCCAAACCGCAGGCCATGGCCTTGGCCGAATTTGCCCAGAGCCCAGCCGGCCAGGCGATCGTCGCCCGGCAAGGCTTCGTTTCCCAGCAGATCGAAGCGCAACAGGTAAACACCCGGCCCACCATGCCGCCGAGCTATCGCAGCCTGGCGCAGCAGGCGCGGCGGTTGAGTGTGAGCTTGCGCTTCCAGCCAGGCAGCGCCGCGCTGGACAACAAAGCCCTGCGCGACATCCAGCGGGTCGCCCGCTACCTCGACCAGGCCGGCAAGCTGCAGCGCCGGGCGGTACTGGTGGGGTTCGGTGACCCCAAGGACACCCCAGGGCGCGCAGCGCTGCTGTCACGGCTGCGGGCGCAAGCGGTGCGGCGCGTGCTGGCCCGCGAGGGTGTCGAGGTGCTGGAACTGATCGGCCTGGGGGACGACCTGCCGGTAGCCGACAATGAGCGTGAGCAGGGCCGCCTGCGCAACCGTCGGGTAGAGGTGTGGGTGTACTGACAGGTGCCAGCAAAGAAATGTAACAGCTGGCCACCCTCCCCGCCGGTAACCTCGTCTAGCCTGAAACCCATGTGATACCGGGCCCCTCTGACGGCTGCCAAGCCGCCATGTCGGATCACTGTTGCCTTGCAACATCGACAATCAAGGAGGGGCTCATGACAGCTCTGCACACATTGCTCACCACCCCGTTTCTTGGCACCAGCACCTGGTTGTGGCTGGTTTTCATGGCGATCGTCATCGGCTTGCTGGTGCTCGACCTGGGCGTTCTGCATCGCCAGGACCGGGAAATTGAAATGCGCGAAAGCCTGTTGCTGTACTCAGGCTACTTCAGTGTCGGCCTGTTGTTCGGCGCCTGGGTGTGGTTCCAGCTGGGTGCCCAGTCGGCACTGGAGTTCTACACAGGCTTTCTGGTCGAACAATCGCTGTCCATGGACAACGTGTTCGTCATGGCCATGATCTTCGGTTATTTCGCCGTGCCCCGCCGCTACCAGCACCGGGTGCTGTTCTGGGGCATTTTGGGGGTGGTGTTCCTGCGGGCGATCATGATTGGCGTGGGCGCGGCGCTGGTGCAGAACTTTGCCTGGGTGCTGTACCTGTTCGGCGCCTTCCTGTTGTTCACCGGTATAAAAATGGCCTTGGCCAAGGATGACGACAAGCCTGACCTCGCCAACAACCCGATCTTGAAGTTCGTGCGCCGGCACATGCGCGTCACCGACGACATCCACGGCTCACGGTTTTTCGTGCAGCACACCCCGCCTGGGCACAGCAAGCCGCTACGCCACGCCACGCCTCTGTTCCTGGCGCTGGTACTGATCGAATTGGCCGACCTGGTATTCGCGGTGGACAGCGTGCCAGCGATTTTTGCCATCACCCAGGACCCGTTCATCGTCTACACCTCGAACATCTTCGCCATCCTCGGCCTGCGCTCGCTGTACTTCGCCCTGTCGGCGCTGATGCACCGCTTCGTGTACCTCAAATACGCGCTGGCCCTGGTGCTGATTTTCATCGGCTGCAAGATCTTTTATCACGGCATGGTGGGCAAAGTGCCGGCACTGTTGTCACTGGGGGTGACGTTCGGTTTGCTGCTGGGCGGCGTGGTGATATCGCTGATCAAGACGCGGGGGCAGCAGTTGCCTGCGCAAGAGGCTGCTCAAGCGCGCGATACCACTGGGCATAAGGAGTGTTGACTGCCATGTGCCGGTTGAAGTCCGGGCTGCCGTCGGACCACCAAACCGGCCCGCGCTCGCCCAGGGCCTCCTTGGCCGCCTGCACATGGGCGCGTGCTTGCTGGAGCAGGCTTGGGTCACTGTGCGCCCTGGCATGTTTCACGGCGCGCCGTGCCTGCATCAGCGCATGCACCCAAGTGCTGCGCTGCGCGTCTGACAATGAGGGGTTGGAGCAGCGCCACAGCCGCCCCCGGACCACGAAGTATCGGCCGTCCGGGGTGGTGGGGTAGCGCTTGCCAGACATTAGCGGGCCAGCCAGTTTTCCACTTCGTCGGCACCGTATTCGGCTTTCCACGACTTGAGCTTGGTGTGGTTGCCGCCTTTGGTCTCGATCACTTCACCGGTGTGCGGGTTCTTGTACTGTTTGACCTGCCGCGCACGGCGCGGCGCTTTTTGCCCAGCAGCGGGTGCGGCCTTGTGTTGCCCGGCCTGCGGGTCGAGCAAATTGACGATGTCGCGCAGGCTGTACTCATACTTGGCCAACAGGTTGCGCAGTTTGGTTTCAAACTCGATTTCTTTCTGCAGCTCCGGGCTGCCTTTCATGGCTTCCAGTTCAGCAAGTTGCGACGCCAGCTTTTGTTCAAGCTGGCGGAATTCGGCGAGACGGGACATGGGCATGGTTCCTTTTTCAAGACGGCCAGGTAATAACGCGTTATCAACTGCTTAGTGGCACCGAACAGTATATTGGTTCAACACGTTGTCGAACTTGCTCGGGCACCTTCAGCCTGTCGTACTCCCAGTTATAGACTGTCCCAACCCCTTTTGCCCAGCCACTCTCAATACACGCGCTGCCTTCTCAATGCGCACCCTCTGACTCGCTGCCTACTTCATCATCTGCACAGGCAGATACTTGCCCACCTCATACTTGCCAATCGCCGCACGGTGCACTTCGTCCGGCCCATCGGCCAGGCGCAAGGTGCGCTGCATGGCGTACATATACGCCAATGGGAAGTCCCCACTTACACCCGCGCCCCCGTGAAGCTGAATGGCACGATCAATGACCTTCAACGCCACATTCGGCGCGACAACTTTTATTTGGGCAATCTCGCTGCGGGCAATCTTGTTGCCCACGGTGTCCATCATGTACGCCGCTTTGAGCGTGAGCAGCCGCGCCATGTCAATTTCCATTCGTGAATCGGCAATGTTGTCCATATTGCCGCCCAGGCGCGCCAGCGGCTTGCCGAATGCCGTGCGCGACACGGCGCGCTTGCACATCAGTTCCAGTGCCCGTTCGGCCATGCCGATGGAACGCATGCAGTGGTGAATACGGCCGGGGCCAAGCCGCCCCTGGGCTATTTCAAAACCACGGCCCTCGCCTAGGATCACATGGTCGTAGGGCACCCGTACGTTTTCGAACAGCACTTCGGCATGGCCATGGGGGGCGTCGTCGTAGCCGAACACGGGCAACGGGCGTACCACCTTCACGCCCGGCGCATCCATGGGCACCAGCACCATCGAATGCTGCTGGTGGCGCGGGCCCTGTGGGTTGGAAAGGCCCATGAAGATCATCACCTTGCAGCGCGGGTCGCAGGCCCCGGAGGTCCACCACTTGCGGCCGTTGATCACCCATTCGTCACCCTCGCGCAACGCGGTGGCCGCCATGTTGGTGGCATCCGACGAAGCCACGTCCGGCTCGGTCATGGCAAACGCCGAGCGGATCTGGCCTTGCAGCAGCGGCTCCAGCCACTGGCGTTTCTGCGCCGGGGTGCCATAGCGCACCAGCACCTCCATGTTGCCGGTGTCAGGCGCTGAACAGTTGAAAGGTTCCGGCCCCAGCAGCGAGCGGCCCATGATCTCGGCCAGCGGTGCGTATTCAAGGTTGGTCAGCCCCGCGCCGTATTCCGATTCCGGCAGAAAGAGGTTCCACAAGCCCTCTGCGCGGGCTTTGGCCTTGAGGGCTTCCATGACTGCCGTGGGCTGCCAGCGGTCGCCTTCAGCAACCTGGCGCTCGAACACCGCTTCAGCGGGGTATACATGGGTGTCCATGAACGCGCTGACGCGCTCGCGCAGTGCCTGCACCTTGGGCGAATAGGCGAAATCCATCGGGGCTACCTTCATGGTCCGGGGTAAGTGAGCAGAGCCTAGAGCAGCCACGCGCCATCCAGCTAGTCTATTTTCGCCGTGTATTAACATTCATAACCGATATATGATCGACGAATAATTCAAACAACGAGCGGCGCCCATGAACCTCAGCAAGGTCGATCTCAACCTGTTCATCGTGTTCGATGCGATCTACACCGAAGCCAACCTTACACGCGCCGGGCAGATCGTCGGCATTACCCAGCCGGCGGTGTCCAACGCCCTGTCGCGCCTGCGCGAAACCTTCAACGACCCACTGTTTGTGCGCACCGCCCAGGGCATGGTGCCCACCCCCATGGCGCAGAACATCATCGGCTCGGTCCGCAATGCCCTGGCGCTGCTGCGCACCTCGGTGCAGGAAAGCCGCACGTTCAACCCTCAGCAGGCCAACAAGACGTTTCGCATCAGCATGACCGACCTGACCGAGGCGGTGATATTGCCCCCGCTGTTTCAGCGCCTGCGGCGCCTGGCGCCCTCGGTGCTGATCGAGAGCTTTTTGTGCAAACGGCGCGAAACCACCAAGGAGCTGGCCGCCGGCCGCCTGGATTTCGCCATTGATGCCCCGCTCAACACCGACCCCCAAGTACGCCATGTCAAGCTCATGCAGGACCGCTATGTGTGCGCGTTGCGCCAGGGCCACCCGCTGGCAGACAGCACGCTCACCCTGGAAAGCTACCTGGGCATGACCCACATTCATATTTCCAGCCGGCGCAATGGCCTGGGTTACGTAGACCTGGCCCTCGGCAAAATGGGCGTGCAGCGCAAGGTTGCCCTGCGCTCGCAGCACTACCTGATGGCCTCTCAGGTGCTGCAACAGACTGACATGGCGATGACTGTGCCCGAGCGCTTCGCCCGTCGCCACCAGCTTTGCTACAAACCACTGCCGGTGGAGGTACCCGCACTGGAAACCCACCTGTACTGGCACGAGAGCACCGACCAGGACCCGGCCAACCGCTGGATGCGTGAGCAGATCACCGAGCTGTGCGAGCGTGTGGTGGCGCAAGAAGAGAGAACGATGCAGCCTTGAACGCGCGTATCAGATCAGTAATGAACCCTCTGGCGGCTTAACGTTAGAAAAAAATTCTCCTTATTCCCAACAGGGAGAATTTTTTCGCGAAATATTCTTAAAACAGGGCAACTAAAGGTAAAACCATCTTCCGGCGCCGGGTAATCTTGCTCAATCACTTGAAGCTTTCTGGCCACACACGGAATTGCCCATGCCTGACGCCCCGCTCTATTTCGACTACGCCGCCACTACGCCCGTTGATGAACGGGTGATCGAAACCATGCTCGCCAGCCTTGGGCGAGAGGCCCACTTCGGCAACCCTGCTTCCAGTGGTCACGCGTACGGCCAAGCCGCTCGCGCTGCCGTCGATCAGGCGCGCCAGCAGGTGGCAGAGCGGGTGGGCACCACGGCGGATGCGTTGGTGTGGACGTCTGGCGCAACCGAATCCAACAACCTGGCGCTCAAGGGCATCGCCCAGGGTCTGGGGCAACCTGCACACCTGATCACCAGCCAGCTGGAACACAAGGCCGTGCTGGACACGGTGGCAGAGCTTGAACGCCAGGGCTGGTCGGTCACGCGCCTGCCCCCTGACGCCGCCGGGCTGATTCAACCCGCTGCCGTGCAGGCTGCGCTGCGCGCAGACACCCGTCTGGTGTCGCTGATGGCGGTGAACAACGAACTGGGTACGGTCACCGACTTTGCCGCCATCGGCGAGCGGGTGCGTGCCCACGGCGCCTTGCTGCACGTGGATGCTGCCCAGGCCGTGGGTAAATTGCCCATCGACCTGGCAGTACAGGCGGTAGACCTGATGTCGTTCTCGGCGCACAAGGTGTACGGCCCCAAAGGCATTGGCGCGCTCTACGTGGGGCCGCGGGCACGCCCCCACTTGCGTGCGCAGATCCATGGCGGTGGGCATGAACAGGGGTTGCGTTCCGGTACCCTGGCGACCCACCAGATCGCCGGCATGGGCAGCGCCTTCGCCCTCGCAGGGCAGCCGGGGGGCAGCGAATACCAACGCCTGGAGCGGCTTGCCTGGCGCCTGCGCGATGGGCTGCTGGCACTGCCCGGCGTCAGCCTCAATGGCTGCGCCCGGCAACGCGTGCCGCACACCCTCAACCTGTGTATCGACAGTACAGGCTTCAACAGCGCCGCACTGGCGAACGAGCTGGCGCTGTCAACCACCTCGGCGTGCAACTCGGCAAGCAATGCGGCTTCGCATGTGCTGCTGGCGTTGGGGCTGGATGAGCGCAAGGCACGCAACAGCGTGCGCCTGAGTGTGGGCAGGTTTACCCGCGAGGCGGATGTGGAAACCGCGATTGCGGTATTCACCAGGGTGCTGACTGCATCCTCGGCCGCGCTCTGGTGAGGTTGCGGGGCCTGTGAGGCCCCAGCCACACTAGAGGAACGTGAACACCTGTTCGGCAGGCAAGCGGGACTTGCTCAGGCCGGCGTTGAAATCTGCCTCGCCGTGATAGCCCAGGCACAACATCACCACGCTGGTCAAACCACGCTCACGCAGCCCCAGTTCAGCGTCCAGGCGTTTGCTGTCGAAGCCTTCCATGGGCGTCGCATCCAGGCCGTAGGCCGCCGCGCCGAGCAGGGCCGTACCCAGGGCCAGGTAGGTCTGCTTTTCCATCCAGTGCTGAATGTCCTTGAGGTCATGGCGATGCAGGTCCACGTAGTGGCGCCGGCTGTTGTTCTGCGCTGCCCGTGCCTGCTCGTCGCGGAAGCGCCCGTCGGTGGCCTCCTGGGCCAACACAGCATCCAGGTGCGCCTCGGTCATGGTGGTACGGGCGCAGAAGACGATCACATGGGACGCATCACGCAGCTTCGGCGAGTTGTAGGCGTAGTCGGCGTCGGTACTCTTGGCCAGGCGGGCCTTGCCCTCATCGCTGCCGACAACCACAAAATGCCAGGGCTGGGAGTTGACCGAGGACGGGCTGTGGCGCAGTTGCTCGAGCAGCGCGTCAAGGGTGGCCTGGGGAATGCAACGCGATGCGTCGTAGGCCTTGGTGGTGTAGCGGCGCTTGGCCAGCGAAACGGTATCCATGGGGTAGCTCCAGGCATTTCAAGGGGGACAGGTGGGCCATATTATCTTTCCTGCAGCAAAGAAAAACCGGCACAATCGAGCAACACTTTTCTTGCCGGAGTGAAAATGCTGCGCCTCGCTGACCTCGAACTGTTCGTGCGCAGCAGCGTATTGGGCAGCTTTACCGCAGCCGCCCTGGAAGCTGAGCTGCTGCCCGGCCAGGTGGCCGCCGCCATCAAGCGCCTGGAGCGCGACCTGGATGTGCGCCTGTTCGCCCGCACCACCCGCAGCCTGCGCCTTACCGCCGAAGGGGAGCGCTACCTGCCCACTGCCGTGACCGCGCTGGAGACCCTGCGCCAGGGCCATGAAGACCTGCACGGCAACCCAGGGTCGCTGCGCGGCACCCTGCAGGTGTCCGCGCCCTCGGACCTGGGCCGCAACATGTTGCTGCCCTGGCTCAGCGCGTTCCGCCGCGCGCACCCCGCCTTGCACCTGCGCTTTCTGTTGTCTGACCAGATTGCCGACCTCAACCGTGACCCGGTGGACGTTGCCATCCGCTACGGGCGCAATCAGGACGCCAACTACATCGCCCTGCCGCTGGCCGACTGGAACCGCCGGGTGCTGGTGGCCTCGCCCGCCTACCTGAACAGGCATGGCCGGCCGCAGACGCCCGATGCCCTGCAGCAACACGCCTGCCTGCTGTACATGCAATATGGTCGCGTGTATGACAAATGGCAGCTGGGTAACCGCACGGTGCAGGTGCGCGGGCCGCTGGTCAGCGACGACGCCGATGTGATTCGCCGGCTGGCGATTCTGGGGGAAGGTATCGTCTACAAGTCCTGGCTGGATGTGAGCAACGACCTGGCAAGCGGCGAGCTGGAAATCGTCCTGCCCGACCTTGCAGGCGAGCCGACCCCGGTCACGCTGGTATGCCCACACCGCAAGCAACTCACCCCCGCGGTCGGCCAGTTGCACCTGTGGTTGCGTGAACGGTTCGAGGCGCTGCGGGGCAGTTGCACAAACCTTCCAGACTGATGCGGGCAGCTGCGCTAAGGTAGCTGTTTACCCTGGGTGGAGACGGCCATGGGCAACTGGATCGACCTGAAAACGGACGCTGATACCGGCATTGAGTCGGTGCGCGCGCACTTTGTCGGGCATGCCTACGACCCCCACTGGCACGACAGCTTTCTGGTTGGCGTTACCGAGCAGGGCGTGCAGCAATTCAATTGCCGCCGGGTACGCCACCGCAGCACCCCCGGGCAGGTTTTTCTGCTGGAACCCGGTGACATTCACGATGGCCTGGCCCCGACCGAGGATGGGTTCACTTACTCGACGCTGTACCTGCAGCCTGCCTGGCTGGACCAGCAACTGCGTGCACTGTTCGAACACGTGCCCCACGACAGCCTGCCGAGCTTTGCCGATACCCTCAGCCACGACGTGCAGCTGGCCCAGGCCACCGCCCTCGCCTTCCAGGCGGTGCACCAGCAGGACCTGCGCATCGTCCGGCAGAGCGCGACCGACGCATTGCTGGCCAGCCTTACCCGCCACCTGCACTGGCGCCGCCGCCAGAACCCCGACCCGCGCCTGCCGCTGACAGCGCAACGGGCACGGGACTACCTGCATGACAACCTGGAGCGCGATATCGGCCTGGAGGAGATGGCGCTTGCCTGCGGCATCGACCGTTTCCGCCTCACCCGTGCATTCAAGGCAGCGTTCGGCCTGGCACCCCACGCCTACCTTATCCAGCTGCGCCTGGCCCATGCCCGCCGCCGGCTGGCGCTGGGCCAGCGCCCAGCCGACGTGGCGATTGCCCTGGGCTTTGCCGATCAAAGCCACCTGGGGCGCTGGTTCCGCCGCGCCTACCAGCTGACCCCGGCGCAGTACCGCAGGCTTTGCTCAAACCTTCCAGACTGACGCGCAGTAACCCGTGAGCATGGTGCTTCTTTGACAGGAGCCCATTCCATGACCCCTACCCTTTTGCCATTCATGCTGTTTGCCCTGGTAGCCAGTATCAGCCCTGGCCCCACCAACCTGTTGATCCTTGCACGGGGCGCCAGCCTGGGCCTGCGCGCGACCCTGGCGCCCGTCATGGCCGCCTGCACCGCCGCGGCTGCCATCGTGCTGGTGGTTGGCCTTGGCATGGGGGAACTGTTGCTGCGCCATCCATTGGCCAGGCAACTGATGACCTGGGGTGGTGTGCTGTGGCTTACCTGGCTTGCCTGGCAACTGCTGCGCAGCCCGACAGGGGTTGACTCACGCGCTGGTGGGCGTGGGTTCGATGCGCTGAATGCCGCCGCCCTGCAGATGATCAACCCCAAGGTATGGTTGATGGCCGTCGCCGTGATCGGGGTGTTTGCCACACCCTCGGTCGCAGTGTGGCAACTGGCGCTGCTGTTCTTGCTGATTGCCCTGCCGTGCATGGCCGCGTGGGCGTTGCTGGGTGCCGGCAGCGCCAGGTGGCTGGCACCCCGGCGCATGCGCGTGTTCAACCAGGTTCTGGCCCTGGCATTGCTGGTTTCGGCCTGGGCAGCGGTGTTGCTCTGATCAGTGCACCAATGCCTGCCGGAAGCGTTTGCTGCTGCAAGAGGCCAGCACCAGCCCCACCAGCGCCACCGCGCCCCCTACCAGGCCTATGTTGGCCACGCCCATCTGGCTGCTGACGATACTGCCTAACAAGGCGCCGCCGCCGATGCCGATGTTGTAGATACCCGAGAACAGCGCCATGGCCACGTCCGTTGCGTCCGAAGCCAGCTTCAGGGTTTTGGACTGCAGTGCCAGGCTGAAGCTGAGGATGGCCACCCCCCAGAACATGCTCAGTGCGGCAAAGGCGTAGAAGTTGCCCGCAAATGGCAGAAGTAACAACAGGCAGGCGGCGAGCAGGCCAATCGAGCCCACCAGAAAACCTTGAGGGAAACGGTCGCTGTAGCGGCTGAACAGGAACGAACCGACCACACCGGCACCGCCGAACAGCAGCAGAAGCAGCGTGGTGCGTTCACCGCTGAGCTGCGCCACATGCAGGGCGAAGGGTTCGATGTAGCTGTAGGCGGTGAACTGTGCCGTAACCACCAGCGTGACCAAGAGGTAGGTAATGACCAGCGCCGGGCGTTTGAACAGGATGGGCAGGCTGCGCAGCGAGCCGGAATTCTGGCTGGGCAGCAACGGCAATGACTTCATCAGGCACAGCATGGTGGCCAGCGCTACCCCGGCAATGCTCAGGAAGGTGACCCGCCAGCCCAGCGCCTCGCCCACCACGCGCCCCAGAGGAATGCCCAGCACCATGGCCAGGGTGGTGCCGGTGGCCAGCAGGCCCAGCGCCTTGGCCTGCTGGCCAGGCGGCGCCACGCGCACCGCCAGTGATGCAGTAATGGCCCAGAACACAGCATGCGCCAGCGCGATGCCGATTCGGCTGACCAGCAGCATGGCAAAACTCTGCGACAACCATGACAGCAGGTGGCTGACGATGAACACTACGAACACGAACAGCAGTAGCCGACGCCGCTCCACGTTGCGGGTCAGCAGCATCATCGGCAATGAAGCCAGCGCCACCACCCAGGCATAGATGGTCAGCATCAGGCCCACCTGGGCGGTACTCATGTCGAAACTGCGGCCGATGTCACTCAGCAACGCCACCGGTACGAACTCGGTGGTGTTGAAGATGAAGGCGGCCAGCGCCAGGGCGATGACGCTCAACCAGCTGCCCGTACCTTCGGTGGGAGGCAGGTGGGTGGGGGTGGGTCCGTTCATGAAAAACCGGTTCTCCGCAAGCAAGGCAACACCACGCACGCCTGGCACCTGCTGTTCGCGGGAGGGGCGCACGTTTTGTTATTGGAAGGAATGCAGGCATGGTACGCGTCAAACCAGGGCCTCACAACCGCAGGGCCGAAGGAGTAACATGCGCGCATTCTCAGAAACGCGTGGGCAACAAGGAGTTCCATCCACTCATGGACAAGCAGCATCCCCAGCAGCAGTGGCAGCAGGCAGTCACGGCCTATGCTCAGGCCATCAACCAGTACGTTGCCCAAGGGCAGGCACAGGGCTGGGATCACCTCGAAGAGCCGCAGCCACCTGCCACTGAACACTTGCTCGACGCCTGGCTGGCGGCCCTGCAATCGGCCAATCGGCCAGGCGTGGATGAGCAGGCGCACCAGGCATTCCGCCAGGCCTGGCCACCGGCCCACCAGCCCCTGGTGCCGTTGCTCGATGAGCACGCCCAGGGGATCGCCACACTCCTGTTGTTGGACGACGGCAGCGTGCTGGCGCGCATCGGCATGCCCCATGAAAAAGGCCAGGTGGTGCGTATCGACGGCAACAGCGTCACACCGGTGATCGGCGTCGAGCACTTTGGCCGTTGCCCTGAACGCCGCTATTTCGCCCTGGCCAACGCCGAAGGTGTACGCGTGACCGATGGCTGGGGCGGCCCGCTGGTACAACGCCTGGCCTGGCCCAGCGGCCTTGAAGGGCTGCCCAAGGGCTACCCGTTCGAACCGTTTGAAATGCCACCTACACCAACCGTGCTGATCCCGTTTGCCAATGGCCAGCAGGTGCTGCTGGTCAGCGACGAGGGCATTTTCCTGCTGGCTGCCCACGGCGCAACACGCCTGCTACCGCAACAGCAGCAGGTGCTCGATGACCTGGCCGAGGGTATCGACCCCGACGATATCAACCTGGGGCTGAGCATGGCCCATGGCACGGTATCGGCCGACGGGCGCCTGATCGTGGTGGGCGACCAATGCAGCCGGCACCTGGTGCTGGACGACAACCTGCAGGTAGTGGCGCAGGTGGGCCCGGTGAGCGAGTACCCGCACTTTGCGCTGTTCAACGCCGCAAGTGACCAATTGCTGCTCAATGCCTGCCACTTCTACAGCGGTGCCACGCTGGCAGTGCGGGTGGCCGACCTGCCGGGGCTGGATACCGATTACTACAGCGAAGACCCGCGCACGCCCGTGATTCAGGAAGGCGCACGGGTGTATGCCGGGGTGGCGCGTGAGGGGGAGTACATCGTCGGCGACGCCTATGGCTATCTGCGGGCGTTCGCCGAAGACGGCAGTGAGCGCTGGCAGCACTTCATCGGGTCAACCCTGTGTGCCCTGGACATCAGCCGCGACGGGCGCACGGTGGTAGCCGGGACCTATGCCGGGTTCGTTGCGGTGATCGCGCTGGACACCGGGCGGCCTGACTGGCAGATCGGCACCGGCCCCCATGCTGAAACACAGCGCTGGCTGTTCTGGAAGGGCTGGGACAAACCGCTGCGCTGGTAGCACAGGTTGCCCGCACCCTGGCGGGTACGGGCAACCTGCAGGTCAACCCTGGAGGGTGGCCATGTCGATGACGAAGCGGTACTTCACGTCGCCAGCGATCATGCGCTCGTAGGCCTGGTTGATGTTGCGGATATCCAGCATCTCGATATCGCAACGGATGTCGTGCTTGGCGCAGAACTCCAGCACCTCCTGGGTTTCGGCAATGCCGCCGATCAACGAGCCGGCCAGTACCCGGCGTTTCAATACCAGGTTGGCTGCGTGCACGGCGGGGTCGATGGGCTCGATCAGGCCCACCAGAATGTGCACGCCATCGAACTTGAGGGTTTCCAGGTAGGGGTTGAGGTCGTGTTGCACGGGGATGGTGTCGAGCAGGAAGTCGAAGCGGCCGGCCGCCGCGCTCATCTGCTCGGTATCGCTCGACACGATCACATGGTCGGCGCCCTGGCGGCGAGCCTCGGCTGCCTTGGCCGCAGAGCGGGTGAACAGGGTCACTTCCGCACCCAAGGCCTTGGCCAGCTTGATGCCCATGTGCCCCAGGCCGCCCATCCCAAGGATGCCCACCTTGTGCCCGGGGCCTACGCCGTGGTGCTTGAGCGGCGAATAGGTGGTAATGCCAGCGCACAGGATGGGCGCTGCGCTGGGCAGGTCCATGCCGTCGGGGATGCGTACCACGAAGTGTTCGCTGACCACGATGCTGCTGGAGTAGCCGCCCATGGTATTGCTGCCGTCCACCCGGTCCGGGGTGGCGTAGGTCATGGTCGGGCCTTCGAGGCAGTATTGCTCCAGGTCCTTGGCGCAGGCCTCGCAGTGGCGGCAGGAATCGACCATGCAGCCCACACCCACCAGGTCACCCACCTTGTGCCCACTCACCTGGTCGCCCACCGCCGTGACACGGCCGATGATCTCGTGGCCAGGCATCAAGGGGTACACGGCAATCCCCCACTCGTTACGGGCCTGGTGAATATCGGAGTGGCAAACGCCGCAGTAGAGGATTTCGATGGCGACGTCATCCGGGCGCGGGCTGCGGCGCTCGAAGGTCATGGGTGCCAGTGGGCTGGTCGGGGTTTGGGCAGCGTAACCGATGGCTGTATACATACTGGGCCTCGCAGTGAAGTGAAACGATTCAGGCGAGCCATTTTGCTTGCTCGACGCCCCCTCGCCCACAGCTGATCCTCCGGCATGCATGCCTGATTCTCCGGGAATCCGGTTTTGCATGTGGCGCCGGGCTGTCAATCTGCGATCATCGTACTGTCCGATTCTCTGCCCTGGTGCTCCATGCAACTGACCCGCCACGTCGACGCCAATGCGCCGCTCTGCTCGCTGATCCGCCGCCTGGCCACGCGCCCGGGGTTCGTCCCTACCCATTTGCCACAGGTGCAGGTGCTGAGCTGGGACCATTACGTCGCCAGCAGCCCGCAAATCTACGAGCCTAGCCTGATGATCCTGGCCCAGGGCAGCAAGCTGGCTCGCCTGGGGCCGCGCACGCTGGAATATGGCGCCGGTCATTACCTGGTGCAGGCGCTGTCGGTACCGTTCATGTGCGAAACCTTCGCCACGCCCCAAGCGCCATTGCTGGGCGTGGCCGTGGACATCGACCGCTCGGTGCTCAGTGAACTGGTGCAGCGCATGGATTTGCCGGCGGGCGGTGTGGTGCAGGCCCAGACACCCCAGTCGATGACCTCAGCGGCGTTGGACGCGCCCATGCGCGACAGCGTGGAGCGCCTGCTGCACTGCCTGCAGGACCCGCTGGACGCCAAGGTGCTGGGCCCGGCGCGGGTCCGCGAGGTGCTGTACACCGCCCTGCGCGGCCCGCAGGCCGGGGTGTTGCGGGCTTTGGTGGAGCAGCAAGGGCACTTCGCGCGCATCGGTGCGGCGCTGGCTCACCTGCGCGAGCATTACAGCGAGCCTTTGAACGTCGAGACCCTCGCCGCACGGGCCAATATGAGCGTGTCGACGTTCCACGAGCATTTCAAGCGCTGCACCGACATGGCGCCCATGCAGTACCTGAAGCGCCTGCGGCTGCTCAAGGCGCAGCAGATGCTGATTGGCGAAGGGCTGGGGGTGGCGCAGACTGCGCATCGGGTGGGCTACCAGAGCACGTCGCAGTTCAGCCGCGAATACAAGCGCCAGTTCGAGCACAGCCCAGGGGAAGAGCTGCCGTACAAGAGCTTGCCGGTCTGACCTGCTGCACACACAGCACCCACCCGGGTTCACCCGGCCAACGACCACCGCGCCAACGGGGTGTAGGCCCCCTTTCGCGACTCGTAGAGCACAAACTCCCGCGTCAACAGGTAGAAATCCGGGGCGGTGGGCGCTTCCGGGGGCTGCCCCCGATAATCCCTGGACAACGTCAGGTGCGGGCGGTAATCCCGGCTGATCACCTGCAACCCCAATGGCAACAGGGCCTGCTGCAAGCCATACACCAGGTGCAACAGGGCCGGCGGGGTGCTCTGCGCTTCCAGCACCAGTGCGCCAGCCTTCTGCCACACCTGCAAGCGATCGAGCAGCAGCCTGGGCGCGCTGCCCGGGCGGGCGAGCTGGTCCACCGCTGCACAGATCGAGGGCACCAGGGCAGCGTCCACATCGCCCAGAAACAGCAGCGTCACATGGAAGTTGGCAGCCGGCACCGGCTTGCCGTTACGCAGGGCCAGACCGCGGCGCCAAGCGGCCAGATCGCGGCGCTGGGCGTCCCCCACCGGCACTGCAAAAAAGAGCCGCTTGAACGGGCTGCCACTAAGGCGGGTGTCCTGAGCCATACGATCTCCTTGACCTTCGGGGCGTGGGTAACACCCCCATCACTACACTTAAGTCGCCCGGCTGTTTCGTAACAATAAGTACAAACTGCCTTGGCGATTGTTTATGCTGGCGGGCTTATGCCATGGCGCATGGCCATTTTTCGACAAGTAAACGTCCATGAAAATTGCACTCGTACTTATCTTCGCCCTCTCGATCGCCTACGTTCACCTGCGGGGTCGGGTTCGTCACAAGCTGACGCGGCAGCTGGGCGACCATTCCAGCTTCCTGGCCCCCGTCAACAGCTTCCTGTACCTGTTCTCCAAGCATCCGGCCAGGCCCTACCTGCCCGTTGAAGCTTTCCCGGAGCTGCAGCCGCTGCAGGACCACTGGCAGGAGATCCGCGAGGAAGCCCAGCAGTTGCTGCAGGTTGGCGAGATCAAAAAGTCTGACAACTACGATGACGTGGGCTTCAATTCGTTCTTCAAGACCGGCTGGAAGCGCTTCTACCTTAAGTGGTACGGCGAGAGCCACCCGTCGGCAATGACCCTGTGCCCGCGCACCACTGAACTGCTGCAAGGCATCGGCACGGTCAAGGCCGCGATGTTCGCCACCCTGCCGCCAGGGGCCAAGCTGGTGCGCCACCGCGACCCGTATGCAGGCTCGTACCGCTACCACCTTGGCCTGGACACGCCCAACGATGACGGCTGCTACATCGACGTGGACGGCCAGAAGTACTCCTGGCGCGATGGCCAGGGGGTGGTCTTCGATGAAACCTATATCCATTACGCCGCCAACACCACCGAGCACAACCGCATCATCCTGTTCTGCGACGTCGAGCGCCCCCTCAAGTACCGCTGGGCTACTGCGTTCAACCGCTGGTTCAGCCGCAATGTGATGGCAGCGGCCGCCGCGCCGAACGATGCCGGTGACAAGACCGGTGGCATCAACCGCCTGTTCACCCGCATCTACAAGATCCGCGAGCGCGGCAAGGCGCTGAAAAAGCGTAACCGCACGCGCTACTACCTTGAAAAATGGGCTGTGGTCGCCGCGGTGGTGCTGGTGTTCATCTACATCTGAAGGCCGTTTGGAGTAACCGCATGATCCATATCCGCCCGATGACCGCAGACGACTTCGAGCGCTTCTGGCCCACCCTGCAGGCCACGGTGCGGGCCCGGGAAACCTATGCGCTTGACCCGCACATGAGCCCTGAGCAAGGCCGCCACTTATGGCTGGAGCTGCCCCTGCATACCTGGGTGGCAGAGGAAAACGGAGAACTGCTGGGCTCGTACTACCTCAAGGCAAACGCCGCAGGGCCCGGGGCGCACGTGGGCAACTGCGGCTATGTGGTCACGCCGCAGGCGCGTGGCCGCGGAGTGGCGCGTACCATGTGCGAGCATTCGCAGAAACTGGCGCGCCAGGAGGGCTTTCTGGCCCTGCAGTTCAACTCGGTGGTCGCCAGCAACGAGGTGGCCGTTGCCCTGTGGCACAAGCTGGGTTTCGAAACGGTAGGCCGCTTGCCCAAGGCTTATCGCCATGCCCACCTGGGGCTGGTGGACTGCCTGGTGATGTACAAGTGGCTGGCCGATGAGCCAGTGGTGGAAACCCCGCCCCTGCTGATCGGGCGCAAGAACATCGAGGCGCGGGTGTCACGCAGACGCGGCCGGTAGCACCGCCAGCCGCGCCGGCCCCGCAACGTTCAGCGGGGCCGGGCACCTGGGTTAGAAGGCCAGGCCCACTTTTACACCGAACTCGTCACGCTTGAGCTTGGTGTTGTCGGCAACCGGCGAGTTATCGTCCAGCTTGTACTCGGTGCGGGTGTAGTACACACCGGCCTGCACCGGCATGGCGCCCTGCTGGTTCATCAGCATCGTGACTTCAGCATAGGGGTTGGTGCGGTCCTTCAGGTCAACCGTGTCGCTGCCGAAGTCATCCACTTTCAGCCGTGCGCGGCCGTCCAGGGTGTGACGGGCGCCCACTTCCACGCGCAGGGTCGAGGCGTCGAACTGGTGGTTGTAGCCCAGCGCGGCCTTGGCGAACGGCGACTTGAGGGTGAGCTTGGTGTCCAGGTCGTTGATCTCAGGTTCGTAGCGCGACCAGCTGTAGCCGCCGCCGACGGTCACGTCGACGAAGTTGCGCGCGTCCAGCGCCGCACGCCAGCCAAGGTCCAGATCAGCCTGAGCTTCCTTGAGCTTGTTGTCGTTCTTCTTGCCGTACTTGGCCTCTGCGCCGATCTGGTAGATGAAGCCGGATTCGGCAGTCATCTTGTTGCCGAAGGTGGCAAATACACCGCCCTGGCCCATGTGATCCTTGTCGGTTTCGCTGCCGCCTTCGAACTTGAACTTGTCGTAGGAGCCCAGCAGGCCCAGGGTGAACAGCGGGTCCGTGCTTGGCGCTGCGGTGGCAGCCAGCGGGGCAGCGACCAAGGCGAGCAGGCAGGTGTGGCGCAGCAGGTTACGAGCAGACATGCGAATAGTCTCCATGACGTATTGACGGGTTGTGCACGAGCGCTTCGAGCGCTGCCTGTTCAGAAAAGTTCGAAATAAAAACACCTGAAACGCGAACGCCGTTCAAAGGCCCTCTGAAGGCCCACAACCCGCGCATTTGACGCCCGCGCTGTTCAATGGTCAGATGCGCGCCAGTTTCAGGTGTCCTGCGCCGCCGTGCGCAGGGTGAAACGGGAAGCCGGTGCGTCGTGTATCCACGACAAGTCCGGCGCTGCCCCCGCAACGGTAAGCGAGCGAACCTTTCGACACACCACTGTGCACCTGCATGGGAAGGTGAAAGGTTCTTGCCCCTCGCAAGCCCGGAGACCGGCCTGAAGCTCCTTATGGCAACCCGCGGTGGGCGGGCGCAGGCCAGTGCCTGCGCGCGTCTGCGTGCCAGGTGCGCCTTTGCGTGTATTCCACCGGGATTCCTTCTTTCCTGCAGCAGTGGAACGACATGTCCCGTACTTTCAAGCTACACCCCTTGGCGGCCTGCCTGGCCGTCGCCGTGCCGGCCCAGGCCGACACGCTCCCGGCAGCGGCCCTGGCCCTGCCCTCCACGGCGGTCACAGGTGCCTATGACAGCGCGGCCGCCAACCTGGCAACGCCCAGCCAGGCAGGGTCGCGCCTTGGCCTCAGCCCGCTGGAAACCCCGGCCAGTACCAGCACCCTTGGCACCGCCGAGATCCAACAGCGCAACAATGCCACCGTGCAGGAGGCCGTCACGCGCTCGCCCGGCATCACCTTCATCGGCTCACCAGGCGATGGCGGCACGGGGCTGTCTGCCCGTGGTTTCACCGGCCACGGCTCGGTCATGACCTTGTTCGACGGCGCACGCCTGTACACCGGGGCGGGCACCCAGACCTTCCCGGTGGACCCGTGGATGGTCGAGCGCATCGAGGTGATCCGCGGCCCGGCATCCGTGCTGCACGGCGAAGGGGCGACCGGCGCGGTGGTCAACGTGATTCCCAAGAAACCCCTTGCCGGCGAGGTGCGCAACCACCTGCGTGTGGGGTATGGCTCCTGGGATCGCCAACAAGTGGGCCTGGACAGCGGTGGCAGCCTGAGCGAACGCCTGAGCTACCGGCTGAACCTGAACCAGCAAGCAGGCAACGGTTGGGTCGACCGCACCCCCTCCCGTAGCCAGGCCCTGAGCATGGCGCTGCGCTTCGACGCCAGTGAAGACCTCAGCTTCACCCTCGCCCACGACCGCGGTGACGCCAGGCCAGCCAATTACTACGGCACGCCGCTGATCGACGGCCACTACCGCAGCAGCCTGCGCAGCAAGAACTACAACGTGCAGAATGACCAGCAGCACTACGTGGACCAATGGACGCGGCTGACCAGCGAGTGGTCGCTGAACGATCATGTCGGCGCCAGCAACCAGCTGTACTACATCAACAGCCGTCGCCAGTGGCGCAACGCCGAGGACTACCGCTGGGCCCCCGAGCAAGGCCAGTTGCTGCGTGGCAGCTTCCTGCAGATCCGCCACAACCAGGAACAGTTCGGCGACCGCCAGACCTTCGATTTCGATCACGCCTTGTTTGGCCTGCCGAGCAAGACGGTGATCGGCGCCGAGTACAACAAGGTCCGGTTCAATGTGGACAGCAACGCGCCCTATGACGATATCGGCGGTGATTACATCGACCCGTGGCAGCCCCGCCCAGGGCCGTTCCAGAGTGCATCGCCGTTGCGGCCACAGACCCTTTCGACCACACACACCGTTGCCCTGTTTGCCGAGAACCGCCTGCAACTGACCGACAAGCTGGCACTGGTGACTGGCCTGAGGCGGGATCAGAACCACATTGACCGGAACAACCTGGTGGATGGCAGCCGTAGCGACCGCAGCTTGCAGGGCGGCAACTGGCGCGCGGGGCTGGTGTATGCACTCAGCGAGGAGGTAGCGGTATATGGCCAGTATTCCACCAGCCAGGACGGCGTCGACAACCTGATCAGCCTGCGCCCTTCGCAGATGCACTACGCCCTCACCGAAGCCCGGCAGGCCGAGGTGGGGTTGAAGCAACGGTTCTGGAACGGCCAGGGCGAATGGACGTTGGCGGCCTACCACATCGTCAAGAAGAAGCTGCTGGTGGATGACCCGCTCACCCACGAACAACAGCAGGCAGGCCAGCAGACCTCCGACGGGTTGGAAGCCACCCTGGAACTAGCGCTGGCGCACCAATGGCAGGTGTCGGCCAACGCCGCGTTGCTGCGGGCGCGCTATGACCAGTTCGACGAAAACGTCGGTGGGGTGAACCTGGACCGCTCGGGCAACCGCCCGGTCAACGTGCCCAGGCGCACCGCCAACCTGTGGCTGAGCAAAGGCCTGGGCCAGCAGGTACAGGCCGGCATCGGGGCGCGCTTTGTGGATGAACGCTATGCCAACAACGCCAACACCCAGAGCGCCCCGGGCTACACCGTAGTCGATGCCAACATTGCCTGGCAGGTACAGCCGGATGTGCGGCTGGGGCTGCAGTTGAACAACCTGTTCGACCGCCAGTACGTGGTGTCGGCATTCAGTGGCGAGCAGTGGCTGATGGGCACGCCCCGGTCGTTGTTCGCCACGGTGGACTACCGCTTCTGACAAACCCGCCGTCGCCATGCGGCGGCGCACTCCACCCATACCACGGCCGGCAGAAATGCCTACCGTGATGGCAGATATTAGTTATAAGATAACGTTTCATTTGACACACTCACCTCGCCAGCGAAATTTCATGACAAGCGCAAACGCCACTCCCACCCTGCTCACCCAGCGCCTGCAAAGCATCGATGCCCTGCGCGGGCTGGTGATGCTGTTCATGCTTCTGGACCATGTGCGCGAAACGTTCTTCCTGCACAAACAGGTCAGCGACCCGATGGCCATCGACACCACCGAGCCCGCGTTGTTCGTCAGCCGCACCCTCGCCCACCTGTGCGCCCCGGTGTTCGTCCTGCTCACCGGGCTGTCTGCCTGGCTGTACGGCGAGAAGCACCAAGGCCGTGCCGATGTCGCGGCCTTTTTGTTCAAGCGCGGGCTGTTTCTGGTGGTGCTGGAGTTCACGCTGGTCAACTTCGCCTGGACATTCCAGCTGCCGCCCACGGTCATCTACTTGCAGGTGATCTGGGCCATAGGCATCAGCATGATCGGCCTGTCGCTGCTGGTATGGCTGCCACGGGCCGCTTTGCTGGCGCTGGGCGCGCTCATCATTGCCGGGCACAACCTGCTGGACGGCGTGCACTTCGATGCAGGGTCCGCTCTGCATGTGCCTTGGGCGATCCTGCATGACCGTGGCTGGCTGGAGGTGTCGGAGCACCTGCGCCTGCGCACCTCCTACCCGGTGTTGCCGTGGGTGGGTGTGATCGCCTTTGGCTATGGCCTTGGGCCTTGGTTTGGCCGCGCCAGCCAACCTGCTCAGCGTCAGCAACGCCTGCTGCTGGCTGGCGCAGGCACGTTGCTGGGCTTTGTGTTGCTGCGCCTGCTCAACGGCTATGGCGAAGCGCCCTGGGCGGCCTACCCGAATGTTGTGCAAACCCTCATGAGCCTGTTCAACATCACCAAATACCCCCCGTCGCTGTTGTTCCTGGCCTTGACGCTGGGTACCGGCCTGTTGCTGCTGCGCGGCTTCGAGCGCGCCGGCCAGGCCCGCTGGGTCGCTGCGCTGGCCGTGCTGGGGGCGGCGCCGATGTTCTTCTACCTGCTGCACCTGTACGTGCTCAAGGTGCTGTACCTGGCAGCGGTCGCTGTGTTTGGCCTGAACCAGGGCGCGTACTTCGGCTTCGACAGCATCGGCGCCGTTTGGGTGGGGGCGGCATTGCTGGCCCTGGCGCTGTACCTGCCCACCCGCGGGTTCGCCCGCCTGAAGGCGCGCAGGCGGGACATTGCCTGGCTGAAGTATTTCTAAAAGCGTTTCACCCGGCGGCGTGATGGTCTACCATGCGTGCCGCCGGTTTCCATCACGGAATCAATAGGGAATCCCAGGCCCCGTTCCACAGGGCCAAACGGAACTGCCCCCGCAACTGTAAGTGCCGAGCCTGCTCCCTGCATGCCACTGGGTCACACACCCGGGAAGGTCGGAGCCAGGCCATGACGCACCAGTCAGGAGACCTGCCGGCACCTATATCACCAACCGGCGGGGTGTCCGGGATGGGCTTTGCGTTTTGCCTTTTGCTACCGGCAGGGGCTCGGCGATGCCTGCCCGCACGTTCCTTCCGTGAACTGCCCGATAGGAGATCGCCCCGCATGCTGCCCCGTATTGCCACCCTGCTCGCCGGCCTGGGCTTCGCCGGCCTGGCCCAGGCTGCCGCTACCCACTACCCGCTGACCCTCGACAACTGTGGCAAGCCGCAGACCTTCGACCACGCGCCGCAGCGGGCCGTGACCATCGGCCAGGCCGGCAGCGAGATGCTCTATGCACTGGGGCTGGGCGACAAGCTGGTGGGCACCTCGCTGTGGTTCAACGACGTGCTGCCTGAGTACCAGGCGCAGAACGCCAAGGTACCGCGCCTGGCCGACAACGACCCCAGCTTCGAAGCCGTGGTGGGCAAGCGCCCGCAACTGGTGGCTACCCAGTTCGAGTGGATGATCGGCGCCCAGGGTGTGGTGGGTACCCGGGAACAGTTCGACGAATTGCGCATACCGACCTATGTGATGCCGTCGGACTGCGAAGGCAAGGACAACCTGGTGGGGGCCGATGGCACGCGCCTGCAGGCCTTTCAGGTAGACAGCATCTACAAAACCGTCAGCCAACTGGCCGAAATCTTCGATGTGCAAGACCGCGGCACTGCCCTGAACGCCGAGTTGAAAGGCCGGCTGAACAGCGCCCTGGAGCAGCTGGCGGGCAAGGACCTGTCGCAGACCTCGGCGCTGTTCTGGTTCTCCAGCGCCGACCTGGACATCGACCCCTATGTGGCCGGGCGCCAGGGCGTGGCCGACTTCATGCTGCGCACCCTGGGGGTACGCAACGTGGTCGAATCCACTGAAGAATGGCCGACCGTAGGCTGGGAAACCCTGGCCAAGGCCAACCCGACCTGGTTGATCGTCGCACGCATGGACCGCCGCCGCTTCCCGGCCGACGATTACCAGAAAAAACTCGAATTCCTGCGTAACGACCCGGTCACCCGCAACATGGATGCGGTGAAAAACGGGCGCATCATCGTGCTGGATGCCGAGGCCATGCAAGCCGGCATCCGCCTGTTCCGTGGCCTGCAAACCCTGGCGACGGCGTTCGCCAGCGGTCACGCAGCCCAGTGACCAGCCGCCTGCCCTTCACCGCCGTGGCGGCCGTGGCCGCCCTGCTGACTGCCTTGCTGGCAGGCACCGCCATTGGTGAAAGCAACCTGTCACCCAGCCTGGTTGGCCAGGTGCTGGCCAACCACCTGTGGCAGGCGGGCTACGCAGTGGACCCGATTGATGCCGGCATTGTCTGGAACTACCGCCTGACCCGTACCCTGGTGGCTGCAGCCTGCGGCGCTGGCCTGGCGACCTGCGGGGTGATTCTCCAGGCCCTGTTGCGCAACCCGTTGGCCGAGCCCTACCTGCTGGGCCTGTCGGCAGGTGCCTCGACCGGCGCGGTGCTGGTCGGCTTGCTGGGCCTGGGCAGCATGGCGTTGAGCATGTCGGCAGGGGCATTCATAGGCGCTCTGGCGGCATTCGCCCTGGTGCTGGTACTGGCCCGGGCCGCCAGCCCGGCCGGCAACAACGCCCAGGTCATTTTGGCGGGCATTGCCGGCTCGCAGCTGTTCAACGCCCTCACCGCCTTCCTCATCACCAAGTCGGCCACCGCCGAGCAGGCGCGGGGCATTCTGTTCTGGTTGCTGGGTAACCTGAGCGGTGTGCGATGGCCGTCAGTGTGGCTGGCGGTACCGGTCGCAGTGCTGGGTTTGCTGGTATGCCTGTGGCACCGCCGGGCGCTGGATGCATTCACCTTCGGCGCCGATTCTGCGGCTTCACTGGGCATTCCGGTGCGGCGCACGCAGTTGCTGCTGATCAGCTGCGCGGCACTGGTAACGGCGGTGATGGTATCGATCGTGGGCGCCATCGGTTTCGTCGGCCTGGTCATCCCCCATGCCCTGCGTTTGCTGTTGGGCCCCGGTCACGGGCGCCTGCTGCCCGCCAGCGCACTGGGCGGCGCATTGTTCCTGGTAGCGGCCGACATTCTTTCGCGCACGTTGATTGCCGGGCAGGTCATCCCCGTGGGGGTGGTGACTGCGCTGATCGGCGCGCCGGTGTTCGCGCTGATCCTGGTCGCAAGACGGGGGCACTCGTGACAGCCATGGCCCCCGCGCACATCGCACCGCTGAGCTGCCAGGGCCTGGGGCTGGACCTGGCCGGCAACACCGTACTGGACGCCCTCGACCTGACCGTGCACGCCGGCGAGACCCTGGCTATCGTCGGGCCCAACGGCTCCGGCAAGTCCTCGCTGCTCAAGCTGCTGGCCGGGCTGCGCAAGCCCACCCGCGGCAGCGTACAGCTGATGGGCCAACCGTTGGCACAGGTGGCCAGGCGCCAGATCGCCCAGGCCCTGGCATTGGTGGAGCAACAGGCTGACACGCTCGATGCGATCCGCGTGTTCGATGCCGTTGCCCTGGGCCGCACGCCATGGTTGTCGGCGCTTGCACCGTTCTGCGCAAACGACCGTGCCATCGTCGAACAGGCGTTGGCCGACGTGGATGCCCTGCACCTGCGCAGCCGGCTGTGGGGCGCGTTGTCTGGTGGTGAACGCCAGCGCGTGCATATCGCCCGCGCCCTGGCCCAACAGCCGCGCCTGCTGCTGCTGGACGAGCCCACCAACCACCTGGATATCCAGCACCAGCTAAGCCTGTTGCACCAGGTGCAAGCCTTGCAGGTGACCACGGTGGTGGCCCTGCATGACCTCAACCAGGCCCTCACCTGCCACCGTGTGGCGGTGCTCGACAAAGGCCGCCTGGTTGCCTTGGGCAAGCCGCTGGAGGTGCTCACGCCCCAGCGCCTGCTCGACACCTTCGGTGTGCATGCCCACTACCTCACCGACCCCTACGACGGCGCGCGCATCCTGCGCTTTCGCGCCCCTTGAACCAGGAAGTTCTGCCCATGTCGTTGCACCCTGTTGCCTTGCTGCTCGCCAGCGCCCTGCTCGCCTCCGCAGCACTGGCCGAGGTTCACGAAGTAAAAATGCTCAACCGCGGTGAGGCGGGGGCGATGGTCTATGAACCTGATCACCTGCGTATCGCACCGGGCGACACGGTGCGTTTCGTACCCACCCAGAGCGGGCACAACGCGGCCAGCGTGCCGGGTTTGATGCCAGAGGGCGCTACGGCTTTCAAGAGCAAGCTCAACCAGGTCTTCGAGCAGCGCTTTACCGTGCCGGGCTTGTACGGCGTGCAATGCATTCCGCACCTGGCAATGGGCATGGTCATGCTCATCCAGGTCGGTGACGTGACCGAGGCCGCGGTGCCGGCAAGCCTGCCGGCGAGGGCCAAGGCGCGCTTCGGGGCGCAACTGCAACAGCTGGTGGCCGGCCAGTGAGAAGGTTGTCACTGGCGCTGCTACTGGTGGCGATAGCCCCCTGGGCACAGGCCGAAAATGCCCAATCCCAAAGCCAGGGTTTTGTCCAGGACGCCAGCTGGAGCGTGCTCAACCGCAGTGTTTACGACCTGCGCGATTTCAAGCATGGCGGGCGCAACGGTGCCGCGCGCAATGCCTACAAGCCGCGCAACGAGCGTAACGGCAAGGCGGAAGAATGGGGCTACGGCCTGATGGGTACCTTCCAGTCTGGTTTCACCCAGGGGCTGGTGGGGGTGGGCGTGGATGCCCACGCTTACCTGGGCGTCAAGCTGGACAGCGGCGGCGGCCGGGCGGGCAAAGCGCGCCTGCTGGCCGTGGACAACGACGGGCACCCGCAATCTGATTACAGCCGCGCAGGCGCCGCCGTGAAGCTGCGCATCGCCAACACCGTGCTCACCTACGGCGAGCAGCGGGTGAAAACGCCGGTGTTCAGTGCCTCCGACAGCCGTCTGCTCCCGGAAACCTTTACCGGGTTCTTTCTGGCCAGTGAGGAACTGGAGGCGCTCAGGCTGGTGGCCGGGCATTTCACCGAAAACGCCGACCGCAATGCCTCCAGTCATGGCCGGGGCTTTGCAGTCAATTACTCCAATGGCCGCCAGGGTAACCAGGTCGACCTGGCCGGCGCCATCTGGTCAGCCAGCCCTGCCTTCAGCGCCAGCCTGTACACGTCGCGGTATGAAGACACCTGGAACCAGCACTACCTGGGCAGCACCCTGAGCCATGCCCTGGACGAGCAGCGCGGTGTCAGCCTGGACCTTAACCTGTACCGCACCACCGACACCGGCAAGGCACTGTCGGGGCGTATCGACAACACCACCTGGAGCCTGGTTTCGCGCTACGACCAGGGGCCTCACGGCTTCAGCCTGGGCTGGCAGCAGGTGCATGGGGACACACCGTTCGACTACGTCTCGCGGGGCGCCATCTACATCGCCAATGCGGTGCAGATGTCCGATTTCAACGGGCCAAACGAAAAGTCCTGGCAGGCGCGCTACGACCTGAACATGGGTGCCTACGGCATCCCGGGCCTGGCGCTGACGGCCCTGTACGTACGCGGCTTCGGTATCGACGGCACCGGGGTAGACCCGGCAGGTGGCTATGCCTATCTGGGCTACGGCAAGGGCGGCAAGCACTGGGAGCGTGACCTTGAGGCCCGCTATGTAGTGCAGGGCGGCCGGGCCAAGGGCGTCACCTTCTCGGTCCGACACAACGTGCACCGGGGTAACCAGGCGCAAGCCGAGCTGGATGTCGACCAGCTTCGGCTGGCGGTGGAATGGCCGTTGTCCGGCGGGTTATGAAAGGGGTGGCTGGCTGTACGCCAGGTCGGCGAACGCGGCTTCGAGCTCCGCATCGACATGGCCGGCGGCCCTCACGCGGGTGTGCAGGTACTGCCTGACCGTGTTGGGCCAGCGCCCTTCCCGATGCGCCGCATTGATCAGGTTCCGGGCATCCTGCCGGGTGGCACCGCGCCACAGGTCCATCAGCCTGTTTTCAAAATCATCGGAGGTCCACCCCTCCAGGCGTGCTTCGAATTCGTCCAGCAACTTGAGCTTGTACAGGGCCATGTGTGGCATCGTCCTTCTCCCTCTGCAGCGATGAAAAATCCATGTCCTGGGAGGGTAAGCACGGCCTGGCAGGCAAGGAAATGAACGCGTGGATCACTGCCGCCAGGCTTGTGTAGGGCAATTCCGTAGGTTCAGCGCAGGGGCAGCTGCATGTGGGTGGTCTGCCACACCGGGTCTTGTTCAACGTCCACCACGCTGAAACCCTGGCGCTCCCAGAAGCGGATGGCGCCGGGCAGAAATGGATGGGTGTGCAGGTACAGGCAGTCTACCCCTTGCGCCTGGGCTTGCAGACGCAACCTGGCGAACAGCGCTGCTGCCAGGCCGTGCCTGCGGTAGGCCGGCAAGACGAACAGCCGCACCACCTCGACCACCTGCTGGGCGCGGTAGCAGAGCTGGGCAAAGCGGTGATCGTAGGGCAGGTAGCCAACCACGGCCACCAGGCGCCCGCCGTCCCGCGCCTCCAGAAAACAGCCAGCGCCGTCCAGGTACGTGCTGGCGAAGTGCGCCAGATCATGGGGCAAGGGCGTGCCGGCGAGCATCGGGAACAATTCGCGGCGGGCCGCTTCGACGAACGCCACCACTTCATCAATGGCGTCGCGTGGAACAGGTTGCAGGGTCAGGTCGGGCATGGGGCAGCCACCAGGCAATGGAGGCCAGGTTCTACCCCAGCCGCGCGGCCAAGGCAAACGACAAGGCTCGTCGGCGTTGCGCAGACACCGTTATAATCGCCAGCCTCACAGCCCGACCAGGCCACGCCATGCCTTGCCTCAACAAGTTGCTGTTGCCCCTGCTGCTGGCCCTCGCCGTTACCGCCTGCGATCAGAAACCCACCCGTGAAGAGCAGATCCTCGCGCGGCTGCCGCTGCAGGAGGCCTATACCCATAACATCGAGCGCATGGCTGGCCTGCTCGGGCGCACCCACCCCCGGTTGACACAGGCAAGCATCGAGCAGGTGCTGCGCAAACACCTCACGGTCGAGGACCAGCGCCAGGACCTGTTTCGGCTTTACAGCGAGAAAAACTTCAGCGATGCAGAGTTCGACACGATCGTCACGGCGCTGCAGGACCCGGCCAAGGCACGTGCTCTGGAGGACACGGAGAACGGCCGGCGCCTGAGCGAAAAACTCACGTCGCTGATGCGCGACACCGCTGGGGACCCCAACGTGCAAGCCTTGGCCAAACAACGCATGCAGCAGGTGGAAGACGAACTGCGGAAGCTGGACAACGCCAGCCCTGCTGGATAATAGGCCCGGAAGCGCTAATTGGGGCGCTTAGCGCCCCAACGCACCCGATGGTGGCCATCTTGACGTCAAGCAGTTCCCCAAAGCACCGATAACCTGTAGGGTTATCGCCCTTTTTGCCGCATCTGTTCGCCTTCGAGGTCAGGATTGCCAAACGCCAAGCAAGGAATGCGGCTCGATCTGCGCACACTTATTCTGGTGCTTTGCGCCCTTACCGCGCTGGTGATGCTGTGCGCCAGCTATTTCGCCAGCTACCGGGTGCAGCGCCAGTTGCTGATCGACCACGCCCTGGAAGCCAACCGGGTCTATGCGGCAAAGCTGGCTGCCATCACTGAAACCTATATTCGCAACGCCCTGCAGCAACTGGCATTCAGCGCGGGTGTGCAGCGCCAGCAACTGGCCGACAGCGCTGCGCTACGGGCCGAAACCGACCGGGTACTGGGCCAGAGCATGGCCTTCAACTCTACCTTCGTGATCGACGCGAACGGTGTACTGCTGTCGGTATCGCCCGCACACCTGCGACACCTGGTGGGCGGGCGCATGCAGTCCCCCGGCGTAGAAGAAGCCCTGCACGAACGCCGCCCTCTGGTTTCCACCCCCTATGTCTCGGCAGCCAACAACCTGGTCGTGACATTGTCACAACCGATCTTCGACGCCGATGGGCGTTACCTGGGCTACGTGGCGGGAAGCCTCTACCTGCACGAGCGCAACATCCTCAACAGCTTGCTGGGCGAGCACTTTTACAAGGACGGCTCCTACCTGTACGTGGTCGACAGCCAGCGCCGCCTGCTGTACCACCCCAACCCGCAGCGGGTTGGCACAGTGGTGCAGAGCAACCCGCTGATCAACCAGCTGGGCACCTTGCGCAACGGCACCCGCCAACTGAGCAACAGCCAGGGGGTGGAGATGCTGGCAGGTTTCGCCACCGTGCCAAGTGCCGGCTGGGGCGTGGTGGCCCAGCAGCCTCTGACACGCACACTGACACCACTGGGGAACCTCATCCTCAACGTGGTGGGTACATCGGCGCCGTTGGCCCTGGTGGGCTTCCTGCTGCTGTGGTGGCTGGCCCTGATCATCGCGCAGCCGTTGTGGCAACTGGCTGCCGGGGCCCGCACCATGGACAGCCCGGAAACCGCCGAGCGCCTGCGCCGGGTGCCTGCCTGGTACTTCGAGGCGGCCGAGCTCAAGCGCGCCCTGCTGTTCGGGCTGAACCTGCTGCAGGAACGCATTGGCCGGCTCAACCGCGACGCCCAGACCGACCCGCTCACAGGCCTTGTCAACCGTCGCGGCCTGGAGTTCAGCCTGGCACTGCTGCAGGCCGATGGCCGATCGTTCTCGGCCATCGTGCTGGACATCGACCACTTCAAACGGGTCAACGACAACCATGGCCATGAGGTGGGTGACCAGGTGCTGCGGCGCCTGGCAGAGCTGATGCGCGGCTGCTGCCGCGAGGGTGACCTGCTGTGCCGTACCGGCGGCGAGGAATTCCTCATGCTGTTGCCAGGCGCAGGCCTGGAGGTAGCGGCCAACGTGGCCGAGCGCCTGAGGCTGACGGTGCAGGATACTCCCGTGGAACCGGTAGGCGCGGTGACGGTGTCACTGGGCGTAGCGCGTTGGGATGCCAAGGGTGGCAATGAGCCTGCCGACGCGCTAGGTGCGGCTGACCGTGCGCTGTACCAGGCCAAGCAACAGGGGCGCAACCGGATGGTTCACGCCTGACCTCCTGGCAGGCCGCCGCACCTGCGGTCGTATCAGGTATCCGAAGGTCGCCCTCGACAAAGCGGCCTGTGGGCAACGGCGATCTACTGGCAGACACATAAAAATGATGGGGCGGCCCGATCGCCCCACGTTCTTCATGACTGCCAATGGAAACCGGAGAGCACCCGCATGTCCGCAACTCATGAGGTATCCCCCGCCACCCTGCGTCGCGTCATCGCCGCTTCCGCCATCGGCAACTTCGTCGAATGGTTCGATTTTGCGGTGTATGGCTTTCTCGCCACCCTGATCGCCAGCCAGTTCTTTGCCAGCGAAGATGCCAGCGTGGCCTTGCTCAAGACGTTCGCCGTGTTTGCGGTGGCCTTTGCCCTGCGCCCGCTGGGCGGTATCGTGTTCGGCGCGCTGGGCGACCGCCTTGGGCGCAAGCGCATCCTGTCGTTGACCATCCTGCTGATGGCGGGCTCCACGACGCTCATCGGCCTGCTGCCCACCTACGCCAGCATCGGCCTGGCGGCGCCGGCGCTGCTTACTCTGGCGCGCTGCCTGCAAGGGTTTTCTGCCGGTGGCGAGTATGCCGGTGCCTGCGCCTACTTGATGGAGCATGCGCCTGACGACAAGCGTGCGTTCTATGGCAGCTTCGTACCGGTGTCCACCTTCTCCGCCTTTGCCTGCGCCGCTGTGATCGCCTATGGCCTGGAGGCCAGCTTGTCTGCCGAAGCCATGAGTGCGTGGGGCTGGCGTGTCCCCTTCCTGATCGCCGCCCCGTTGGGCCTGGTGGGCCTGTACCTGCGCTGGCGCATGGAAGAAACCCCGGCGTTCCGCGAGGCGCTTGCCCAGGGCAAGGTCCACGAGCATTCACCGCTCAAGGACACCTTGCGCCACCATGGCCGCACCATCCGCAACCTGGGTGCGTTCATCTCGCTGACCGCGCTGTCGTTCTATATGTTCACCACGTACTTCGCCACCTACCTGCAACTGGTGGGCAACCTGACCCGCGCCCAGTCGCTGCTGGTCACCACGGTGGCACTGATCTTCGCCGCGGTGGGGTGCCCGCTGGCAGGGGCATTTTCCGACCGTGTGGGGCGGCGCAAGACCATCGGCTTTACCTGCCTGTGGGTGATGGCCTGCGTGTTCCCGGCCTATTGGCTGGCGAGCTCCGGTTCCATGCCCGGGGCGCTGCTGGGGGTGATCCTGTTGGCAGTGGGCGCCCTGTGCAGCGGCGTGGTCACGGCAGCGCTGCTGTCCGAGAGCTTCCCCACCCGCACCCGCTATACCGCGTCGGCCATCACCTACAATGTGGCCTACACCCTGTTCGGCGGCACCGCACCCCTGGTGGCGACGTGGCTGATCGGGCAGACCGGCAGCAGCCTGGCACCGGCCTTCTACCTGGTGGCGATCGCGTTGGTGGCCTTGATTGGCGGGCTGGCGCTGCCGGAAACCTCGCGCATTTCGCTGCATGACGAGGTGCCGACCGACCCGGCAAGCAGCAGCACGCGTCCCGCGGTTTGAGGCGAGGGGCCGCAGTGCGGCCCTGGTTCGTTAATCGCACACTTTCGCCAGGACAGCGCTGGGTGCAATTGACTAAATTAACCGGCTGGTACAAAACTGGGGGCATTCAACAACAACAAAGCGATACTCCACATGAAGCCCCTTATTCTTGTGCTCAACGGCCCCAACCTGAACATGCTGGGTACCCGCGAACCCTCCCAGTACGGCTACGAGACACTGGCCGACCTGGCGCAGGGCTGTGCTGACACTGCCCAATCATTGAACCTGGACATCGAGTTCCGCCAGACCAACCACGAAGGCGAGCTGATCGACTGGATACATGCCGCCCGTGGCCGCTGCGCCGGCATCGTCATCAACCCTGGCGCCTGGACACACACCTCCGTGGCCATCCGCGATGCCCTGGTCGCCAGCGAAGTGCCGGTGATCGAGGTGCACCTGTCCAATGTGCACAAGCGTGAGCCGTTCAGGCACCTGTCGTTCATTTCATCCATCGCCGTCGGGGTAATCTGCGGCCTGGGCAGCCATGGCTATCGCATGGCCATCAGTCATTTCGGCGCGCTGTTGCAGGAGCGTGCGGCATGAGCCAGCAGGCAATCCTTGCCGGCCTCATCGGCCGTGGCATCCAACTGTCGCGCACCCCGGCGCTGCACGAGCACGAGGGGGATGCCCAAGCCTTGCGTTACCTGTATCGCCTGATTGATGCTGACCAGCTGCAGCTGGATGACAGCGCCCTGCCCAGCTTGCTCGACGGTGCGCAGCACACCGGCTTTACCGGCTTGAACATCACCTACCCCTTCAAACAGTCGATTCTTCCGCTGCTGGATGAGCTGTCCGAGGAAGCCAGGGGCATCGGCGCGGTCAACACCGTTGTGTTCAAGGATGGCAAACGCGTGGGCCACAACACCGACTGCCTGGGCTTTGCCGAGGGTCTGCGCCGGGGGCTGCCAGACGTATCACGGCGGGTGGTGGTGCAGTTGGGGGCTGGCGGTGCGGGCTCGGCGGTGGCACACGCCCTGCTGGCCGAAGGCGTTGGCCAATTGGTGCTGTTCGAAGTGGACGCTGCGCGGGCTCAGGCCCTCGTCGACAACCTGAATGCCCATTTCGGCGCCGAGCGCGCGGTATTGGGTACTGATCTGGCCCCTGCCCTGGCGGACGCAGACGGTTTGGTCAACACCACGCCGGTCGGAATGGCCAAGCTGCCCGGCACCCCGTTGCCGGTAGAGCTGTTGCACCCGGACCTGTGGGTAGCAGAAATCATTTACTTCCCGCTGGAAACCGAATTGCTGCGCGCCGCGAGGGCCATTGGCTGTCGCACGCTCGATGGCAGCAACATGGCCGTATTCCAAGCGGTGAAGGCATTCGAGCTGTTCAGCGGAAAGCAAGCTGACGCCGCGCGCATGCAAGCGCATTTCGCCAGCTTTGCCTGAAACAAAGGGCTGCGGCGCAACCCTTTGATGCGGTTCAATCGTCGAGGGGTTTTGGCGGGGCGGCGGGCTTCGCAGGTTTGGCTGGCTTGCCAGGCTTGCTTTCCTTGGCCCCCTCCTGCGGCGCCGCCGCTACCGGTTCGGGTGCTTTCAAGGCTTTTTCAGTGGCGGGCAGATCGTCCACTGCCTTGATAATCACCTGCGGGTCCAGCGCGTCACCGGTGTCATCATCCTTGAGCATGTGCCGCTCGCCGTCCTTGCCGACCAGAATCACCTTGGTGCCTTTGCTGGCACCGAGCTTTAACTCGCGGATCAGCGCCATGGTGGTCTGCTGCTCGAGGTTCTTGTCGTCGCGCTTACCCATCATCTGAGCCACGCTGAACAACACCAGGCCCCGTTCCTTGAAGGCCGCCTGGGTCGCTGGGTCTTCGAATGCCTTGTTGACCGCCCTCAGGGTCGGGTCGGCACTGCTGGGGGCGATGATGACCAACGGCCTTGCCTTGCCCAGTTCCTTGGCCAGCGGTGCATCGCTGTCTGCAGCGAACAACGGGCTGGCAACGGCGAGCAGGGTGGCGAGGGTCAGTGACCGGACGAGCATGCGCATCTCCTTATTCTCTCGATAAACCAAAGACTACAGATCCTGGAGAAAGATCCGACGCGGGAGCCTAAACCAACTGGGCTGGCAATGGGCCTGCGCAAAAGTAACCTGGCGTTTCTAGCCACCACATGCAGATCAGGAAAAGCCCCCAACGCGTGCACCTGAGCATAGCCCAAACCCACGTCGTTGCCCTGCCCGCACAGGTGCAGGACACGCTTTCAACCTCAATCGACGGCCGTATCCAGGGCATGCCGGGTCAGCTCCAGCATCAGCGTGCGCTCCGCTGCCTGGCGCTGGTCAGCTATGACGGCGGTTTGCTCCAGGCGCTGCATCTCGCTGAGCCCTGGGGCTTCCTGTATGGCCTCCAGGCGCTCATGAAATGGGGCATTCAACGCCTCGAACCGCTCAGGGTAAGCACTGCGCAGGTGGCGACACCAGAACTCCCGCCCCAGCAACGACGTGGCCAGTTGCTCCGTGCTCTCGGCCCCCAGGACCCGACTGCGGGCCTGGCTGATGTGCCGCTCGGTGACACCGGCTACTTCGCGGAACGTCATGCCACGGGTATTGACGGGCAGGTCCAGGTCGTCACGCAACGCCAGGCGATAGGCCAACGCCACTTCGATCAGATCAGGGTCGGCACCGGAGCGCTGGCGCATCTGCATATCTTCCATCGCGATGTGGTCCACTTCATCCATGCGCCACAACTGCCTGCCCAAATGGAGCAGCATCTGCTGCTCGTCGCCATCCTGCGCGCCGGCTTCGGCGCGCCATACCAGCAGGCGCAGTTCCAGGTCGCTGAACCGCAGGGCCACGCTGTCCTGGCAAGTGAGTTGCTCGGCATCGCTGAACATCGCGTCCCGCAGTTCAGCTGAATCACGCATGGCCTGCAAGAGTGCCAGTACCCGAGAGGCCAGGTAGCGCGCACCGGTGCGGTTCTGGAAGTCGGCGGTGTCTGTCAGGCGCTGCAACAAATTGAAAAACTGCGCAGCGCCTTGCATTGCCTGCAGCGGCTCCCAACATGCACCCAGTTCTGTGCGCTGATCCATGCCGATGGCGTCCATCCAGCGCAGGCGGGCCAACGCCAAGGCGCGAGCATCGTCCAGCGAGGCCGCGGACTGCAGCGCCTCCTGCAGCCGCTCACGCTCGGCGTCGGTCAAGGGGTTGCCACTGAGGTGCACCTCGCCCTGCACCCACAAGGGCGACTCGTAGAACCCTTCGGGCAATTCGGTGATCTGGTTGTCCCGTAGGTCCAGTACCCTCAGCGAGGTGTTTTCCATCAACAGGTAAGGAAGGCTGCGCAGCTGGGTACCGGCCAACCGCAGCTCGTGCAGGTGGACCAGGCCATTGACCGCGAACGGCCTGCCCAGCGGGTTGCGCGACAGGTCGAGAAAACGCAGGTTGGCGCAACTGGCAAGGATGGTCGCCTGGCCCGGGTCCAGGCAGATGAGGTTGCAAGAAAGGTCGAGTGTCCAGAGGTTTTCCATCTGCAGCAATGCCTGTGGAACCCGCGGCAGACGGTTGTTGGGCATCTCCAGCGACCGCACACTGGAAAATGCCCGCAGAAAACTTTCGGGTAGCTGGTTGATATGAGCGTCACGCAGGGTCAGCGAATACACATGGTTGAAGTTGGCCTGTTCAGGCAGCTCCGGGAAGGTTTCGGTGTGAATGCCAATCATGTCCCAACGGTAAGCCTGGATCAGGTCGTTGCCATGGGTGCCCTGATCAAGCACATGCTGCCAGCAGTTCTGCAAGGCCTGCCGAAGCTCACGGCGCCGTTGCCGTTCTGCCCGTGTGGCGCCGCGGCTGGTCCACAGACGCAGTTGAGCATTGATCAGCTCGAACTCCTGCTCCACTTGATTCAGGCGTGCCTCCACGCCCCCTGGCGCCTCTTGCGCCTGCGCCAGCCAGGCATCGAGCTGACCATCGGTATAGGTTGGGTAGAGTAACCGCAGCCTGCGGTGATAGGGGTTGGGGCGCCGGCTTCTGCGACCGCTCAAAGGGTAGCCAACCCGGCCATCCGGCAGGCGAACCGGCATCCGCCAGGCACCAGGGTCGCTGCTGCCCAGCAAGCCCGGCAACGTGGTGCGGTTGGCCTCGGTCAGGCGCAGCACCCGGGCTTGCAAGTGCTCGGCGAAAGGGGCTTCAAGCTGCAGTGTAGCGAGGTCTGCCTGGTCGCACACGCTGGCCATGACCTGGAACAACTCACCCGCTGGTGCCAGCACCGCGCCTTGTGCGTCGAGCACGCTGAACAGGCCATCGTCGTACAGCACGTCCAGCACCCGCTGCCCCGACTGAGTATCAGCCAGCAGGGCACCCCTCGCCTGGCTGCTGAACAGCCGCCAGCGGACCCTTGCCGAGGCGCCTGCCAGGTGACGCAGCATACCGAACGCCAGCCGTGCCACATCAGTGCTCTGGGGAGTATCGAAGTACAGCGCTTCCAGTGCCCGGTCCAGGCGTATCTGCAGCGAGCGTACCCGTGCGGCCTCGGCCAACTGCAGCGGTACACGCCCCGTTAGCCTCAGCCGCTCCAGGTCTGCGTGGCTGGCACGGCGCAACAAGGCTTGCGCAGCGCTGCCATACAAGCGGGGGAAAACACGGCATAGCGCACGGCAGCCTTCATCATCCGGTTGCTGCAGCGCCTGGTACAAGCGCTGCAGCAGTGGCCGCCGTTGCGCGTGCACCCAGTTTGCCAACTGTTCATGCGTGCGCCCTTGCTCGAGTGGGGGCGCAATCACGTCATCAAACCACTGAAGGTCGTCGACAGGCCCACCGGCACGCAGCTGCGCAACCAGCCTGCGCATACGTTGCTCAAGCCCCGCCCTTATCGCTGTATCGATCAGACCGGGGGCACAGCCATCCGCGCTCAGGTGCAATGCTCGCAGCCGTGCATCGTCCAGGCCGTGAACAGCCAGCACGTGGTCGATAGCGCTGTCATCCAGTTCGGCCATCGGGCCGCCAAGGCGCCGGAACAGGTAGCGTGTACCTTGCCAGTCCATGGGCGACTCGCTCCACAGCCGCCAGGCACCGGCCCCATTGTGTTGCAGCAAAGGACCGTACCCGTCACGGGGCAGCAGTTGCCACTGCCCATCGGTGGGGCGTTGCTGCACGCGGTACGCCTGCCCGTCCATGCGTATCCAGGCATGCTCGTCGGTGCGGCTGACGCCTTGGGCATCGGTGACGGCATGCCTAGGTGGTTGTTCGCTGTGGAACGGGACCAAGTCCCCCGCCCACAAGCGCTCGCCGCCGCCCTGGACGTTGGCCTGGACCAGGCTGTCTACCCACGCTGAGCGCCTCCTGGCCTGGCGCACGACGTGCACGCCGGCAGCGCCGGCCGCCACCAATGCCAGGTCGGTGGCCACGTGGTCGAGGTGCTCCAAAGCCTGCTCGGCCTCACCCTCATGCCAGGCGTCCAGGGCATAGAAGGCCTCTTGCAACAGGCTCCACACCGTCACAGCCAACAGCACAGCACCGATGGCCGGCACCCACAGGCTGGCCAGCCCCAGCAATGTCCAGCCCTCAGCCGCAAGGCGCTGCTCGTGAGCCTGCTCGCGTTCGCGGTCCAGTTGCTGGACTGGCGGCAGCAATGTGGCTGCATCGGATTGGATCTGCGCGATGCGGGCGAGCGCAAGGCTCTCGAACAGCGGCCCGGGCAACGGATAGGCGCGGGGGTACAGGTCGGCGGTGGCCCATGCCGGGATATCGTGATAGAAGCGGGTGGCCAACTTGGCGAAGAACCCCTGGCTGTCACGACGGCGCACGAAACGGGCGAAGAATTGCTGGTAGGGCTTTTCGCGCAGACGGGCGTTCAGCACCTTGCGGGCAAAACGCGCCAGGTTTTCTGCAGCGCTCCAGGCGCCCTGCGGGTCGCCAGGGATGTACACCAGTACACGCCGGCTGGACGTATAAAACGGTGCCAAAGACTCGTCTCGCACGTCCAACACCACAATCTGCTGCAACGGGCAGCCCAGCACTTCAAGGTTTTTCGCAACCACGCGATCGCCCTGCAGGTGCCCCAACCGGCCATCACGCCACAGGTTGATCAGCAAACCCAGTTCCGCCTCGGTCAATACGCCACGCGCACGGGCCTTGAATGCGTCGATCAGCATCTCGTGCCGGGTCAGTTCCCCCAGCACCGCCACCGTGGCCGCAGGGGCAAGGTGCGCCTGCAGATGCGCCTGATAGCGCGCTCCAAGGTCCAGCTCGCGAACCAGGCGGGCGAACTGGGCAGCGTGAGGTTCACGCAAACGCTGCCCTGCCCCGTCGTGCAATCCGGCCCCGGGCGCGAGGATGCCTGGCGTGGCTTCGTCAGCCGTGAAATTGCGCAGCACAGCTTCCAGCAGCGGGATCTGGAAATACACCCGTTGAGTCAGCGGCACGCGGATCGGGGCGTAGGTCAGCAAGGGCACCTGGTAGGCGTTGCGAAACCATAACTGCTCCACCGGCACACTCACCCCATGGCGCTGGGCGAGGGCCGCTTGCAGCAGAGGTGTGATGAAGTGATCGATGCCCTGGATGGCCGCCCAGCGCACACTGAGCCGCTGCCGGCAGGCCAGGCTGCTGCGCAGCGCCTGGCACACGGCCGGCATGTGCTGATGGCTGACAGCCTTGAGCCAGGTGGGCAGTTGCGCGGCGAGAAGCCGGTCCTGGCCCGCTTGCTCGAGCAGGTTGGGTTGAGTGGTGGTGTCCATCCGGTGCTCCCGCAGTGTCGATACGGGTGCCAGGGTATGCAAAGGTCGCCCCATTGAAGTGGCGACCTACTACCACCCACACGGGTCACGCGCCGGCCCTAGAACAACAGCATCTGGTGATCAACCAACGCCGCGAAACTGTCGCCTACAAAAGGCAGAATCGCGTCAGCGACCGGTTGCAACTGACGCGTCAGGTAATGCTCATAGTCGATCGGTGCCCTGCGGTTTTCCAGCGGCTCAGGGCCGGACGTTGTCATCACATAGCTGATCCAGCCACCGCGCTGATACTGCAACCCACGGCCCAGCTGGCGATTGTAGTCATCGGCAAGGCGTGCGGCACGCACATGGGGCGGCACGTTGCGCTGGTAGTCCGCCAGCGGCCGACGCAAGCGCTTGCGGTAGACCAGCAGGTCGTCCTGTTCGCCGGCGAGGGTGCGCGCCACATACCCACGCACGTAATCACGGTAGGGCTCACCACGGAAGATGCGGCCATACAATTGCTGCTGGAACGCCCTGGCCAACGGCGACCAGTCGGTGCGCACCGACTCGAGCCCTTTGTAGACCATGTCTTCGGTACCATCGGCACGCTGCACCAACCCGGCATAGCGTTTTTTGCTGCCTTCATCGGTGCCGCGGATGGTCGGCATCAGAAAACGCCGGTAATGGGTTTCGAACTGCAGTTCCAGAGCGCTCTCAATGCCCAATGCCTGTTGCAGGTGCCCTCGCCACCATTGGTTGACCTCGGCCACCAGGACCTTGCCGATGTGCGCGGCAGCCGCCTCATCGTGGGCCGTTTTTAGCCACACGAACGTGGAGTCGGTGTCGCCGTAGATCACATCAAACCCTCGCGCTTCGATCAACGCGCGGGTTTGGCGCATGATCTGGTGGCCACGCAGGGTAATCGAGGATGCCAACCGCGCGTCGAAGAAGCGGCAGCCACTGGAGCCCAGCACGCCGTAAAAGGCGTTCATGATGATTTTCAGGGCTTGCGACAACGGCGCATTGCCGACCTGCTTGGCCTGCTCCCTGCCCTGCCACACGCGCTCGACGATGGCCGGCAGGCAATGGCGGGTTCGCGAGAAGCGCGCCCCCTTGAAGCCCTCCACCGCGTGCTGGTCATCGGGCTGGTCAAGCCCCTCGACCAGCCCGACCGGGTCGATCAGGAACGTGCGAATGATCGAGGGGTACAGGCTCTTGTAGTCCAGCACCAGCACCGAGTGATACAACCCTGGCCGCGAATCCATGACAAAACCGCCCGGGCTGGCCTCTTCCGGGCGGCTGCCCAGGTTGGGCGCGACATACCCGAGGCGGTGCATGTGGGGCATGTACAAGTGGCAGAACGCAGCCACCGATCCCCCGCTGCGATCGGCTGCAAGCCCGGTCACCGAGGCGCGCTCCAGTAGAAATTCCAGCAATCGGGTATGGGCAAAGATGCGTGTGACCAGTTCGCAGTCCTTGAGGTTGTAGCGCGCCAGGGCCGGCTTGTCCTCGGCGAACATACGGTTGATTTCATCCATGCGCTGGTAGGGCGTGCTGATCGCCTTGCCATCGCCCAGCAGGGTCTGGGCAACGTTCTCCAGGCTGAACGACGGAAAGCTCCAGGTGGCCGACCGCAGCGCCTCGATCCCGTCGATCAGCAGGCGCCCCGGCACCTCGGCAAACACGTGCCCGCCCTTGGCGTGGGCGCGCAGTGTCATGGGTGCACCGCCCCGGCCCAGCGCCAGGGGCACCTGCAGGCGCCCGGCGTGTTCGTGCAGCAGGCGCAGGTCGAACTGCACGACGTTCCAGCCGATGATCGCGTCCGGGTCGTGGCGGGCCACCCACTGGTTCAGGCAATGCAGCAAGGCGGCCCTGTCGGTGCAGTAGTGCAGGTCAAAATCTACCTGCGCCGCATCGCCGTTGGCCGGGCCAAGCATGTACACCTGGCGCTGGCCGCAACCTTCCAGGGCGATGCTGTACAACTCGCCGCGTTCGGTGGTTTCGATATCCAGCGACACCAGCCGTAGCGGCGGCCGGTACTCGGCGACCGGTTTGAGCTGGGCTTCGCACACCACGCCTTGGGCATCGACCTGGCCTGCGAACTGCACAGGGGCGGTGATGAAGCGCTCCATCAAGTAGCGTTCCGGTGGCCGTATGTCGGCCTCGAACACGTCGATACCCGCCGTGCGCAGGCGCTGCTCAAGCTGCAGCAACTGCCGATACTGGCGGCAATACAACCCCAGCACCGGGCGCTGGTCGAAGGCCTTGAGCCCAAGCGGGCGCAGCTCCACGCCCGGCTCGTCGGCCAGCAGCACCCGGGCAAGGGCCTGTTGCGCCTGGGGGATGAACGCCACCGACACCTGAGGCGCCAGGCGCAGCAATCGTGGCCCGTGGTCGGTGGCCAGCCAGAACTCCACGCAGGTACCTTCAGGCGTGTCGTACCAGTGCCGGGTCAGCACGAAGCCCTGCTGCAACTCCACCACATTGCCCTCTGAATCACTTGTCGGACGCCAATTGTACCCGTGCGGCCAACAGCCCACACCCCGCGAAGGGTTCAGCCGTACAGGTAGTTGATGTCCTTCAGGGCCAACGGCGGCACCTGCCCCAGCAGAAAGTCACGCAGCTTGTGCATCTGCCGGGCCTTGGGGCTGGCTTTGAGCCAGGTCATGTAGTAACCGTCACCGGTGGCCACGGCGTGCTTGAAAGGCGTCACCAGGCGACCTGCGGCGAGGTCTGCACTGGCCAGTACCAGGTCGACCACCGAGATACCCAACCCCTGCTGAGCGGCGGAAATACCCTGGTCCAGCGTGTCGAACACCTGCCCCTGGTCGATGCTGATGTCCAGCGCATCCATGCGCGCCAGCCAGCGCCGCCAGTCCCTGCGGTCGGGGGACGGGTGCAGGAACTCACAGTGGTTCAGGTCGGCCAGTGCGGGCTGTGCCTGCGCCATGTAGTCGGGGTGGCACACCGGGATCAGCCATTCATCGAACAGCCGGAAACTCTCGATATCGGCCGGGAAACGGCCGCTGGCCAGCAAGATCGCGCAGTCGTAAGGCTCGGAGTAGAAGTCCACGGTGTCGATGTCCATCCACACGCTGGACAACTGCACGCTGCAGGTGTCCTCGTGCTTCTTGAAGCCGTCGAGCGCCCGCAGCAGCCAGCGCACGGTCAATGTGGAGGGGGCCTTCAGGCGCAGCCCGTAGCGGTCCTGGCGCAGCAATGCACAGGCGTTCTCGATGATCTTGAACCCGACTTTGAGCTCCTGGGCCAGCAGACGCCCGTGCTCGGTGAGGCTCAGCTTGGGGCCGCGTCGCTCGAACAGGTCGCAGCCGAACATGGCTTCCAGCGTCTTGATGTGATGGCTGACGGCGCCCTGGGTCAGGGCCAGCTCTTCCGCGGCGCGGGTGAAAGAACCATACCGAGAGGCCACCTCGAAGGCACGCAGGGCGTGCAAGGCCTGAATCCGTTCCGACATGTGTAGGTCCCAAGCATGAGCAAGACTAATAGTAGGTCATAGTTCCACGCGTTTTACAACGTGAAGCGGGTTTCGGAAAATGCAGTTAATTTACAAATATAACCAAGATCCTGCCTGCAAATGTGTGGAACGTTCATCTAATTTACATCTGGGGAAATCATGTTTACGGGATATGGACACTGCTATCGCCTGGATGCGCTGGAGCTGACCACCGAACATGGAAGCAACAAGCAACACTGGACTCACTCAACCTTGGAGCACTTTCGCAACATCCTCGCCAACCCCGACTTCCCCTGCCTGTTCGGCCGCAAGGCAGTCAACGGCCAAACCTGCCATGTTCTATTCGCCCGCGCCGAGCAACTGGCTGATGACGTCGCCCAGGGGCTTGCGGACTACGTGCGCCATGTCAGCCCCATCAAACCCAAGCAGCGCATCGGCAGCCCACTGGTGGTGTTTCTCGAAACGGCCACCGACAGCACCCTGGCCCAACAGCAGGCGCTGGCCTGGAAGGTACTGCGTGGCGTGCATGCGCGAGACCCTCATCCCTGGCCACAAGGGGTACCGACCGACCCCGATGACACGAACTGGTCATTCTGCTATGCCGGCATGCCGCTGTTCATCAACATGAACTTCCCCGGCCACCAGGCCATGAAAAGCCGCAACCTGGGCCCGCACATCACCCTGGTCATCAACCCCCGGGAGAACTTCGACGAAGTCGCCAATGCCAGCACCGAGAGTGGCAAGCGCATCCGTGAGCGGATCCGCGAGCGCGTGCACCACTACAACGAGGGCGTGATGCCAGACACCCTCGGCTTCTTCGGCGATGCCGACAACTACGAATGGAAGCAATACCAGTTGCAGGAAGCGGGCTCACTGAACCCGCCACGTTGCCCTTTTCATGCCCACGCCGCCACCCAGGCAGTACCTGACATCCTTACCGAGAACTGAACGTGAATACCGCCCTGACCGCCACCTACGCCCTCACCGTGCTGCTACTGATTGCCACCCCTGGGCCAGTCGTGGCATTGATCGTCAACACTGCCGCCGCCTCCGGCTCGCGCAAGGCCATCTTCACGGCCCTGGGCACCAACTGGGCGTCACTGGTACTGATTGCTGCGGCTGCCTGGATCATCCTCACCAGTGCGGCCATCGACAAGGCCTGGCTCAGCACCATGAGCCTGCTGGGCTGTCTGTTCATCGGGTACATCGCAGTGGGCACGCTCAAGGAGGCCCTCCAGGCGCCAGCAACGGCCACCGCGAACGACACCGTGAAACCTGGGCGTGGCGGCCTGTGGCAGGGTTTCATGGTGGGCATTTCCAACCCCAAGGACATCATATTTTTCATCGCCTTCTTTCCACAGTTCATCCAGATCACCGAGTCGTTCGGCAAGAGCATGGTGGTGCTGTCGTTGCTGTGGGTCATCATCGACTTCGCGGTACTCAGCTTGTACATCTTCGCCATCGGCAAGATTGCCTCTCAGCGCAGCAACCGCTTCATCAGCCTGGCTTCGGGTGTGGCGCTGCTGCTGATCGCCATCGGTGGCCTGCTGTACAACGTCAGGGAACTGGCTGCCTGACGGCAGCGCCGGAGCATCCACCACACCCTCCAAAGCCCCCTGTTCATTGACCGCTTGCATCAGAAGGGTCTAGGCAATAACGCCCTGGCCACAACGAGCGGCGGCACGGCTTGCCTGACAATCGTCGGTTGGCCTTTCGGCAAGCCCCATTCGGTGGCTAGAATACAAAGTCGTTCCGATTTGCCAGAGGCGCACGCTTGACTGCCATGATTACCGAAGCCGTCCATCACCGCCTGGCAACCTGCGGGGCAAGCCTATGAGGCCGCTGCACCGTCTACCGGTGCTGCTGGTTGCCCTTGCGCCTGTGCTTGCCCAGGCGCTGGAGGTGCACATCGACCCCCACGCCGACCTGCTGTATCGCCAGGCCTTGCCGCTGCTGGAACAGGCGGACAACCAAGACGACAGCCCGGGCAGTTTGCGCACGGCACTGGGTGACGACGCGGAGCTGAGCCGCCAGGGCCAAGCCATGGCCCACACCCTGCCCACCGCTGTGGCATTACTGAAAAAGTCGGTGGAGCTTGGCCACCCGGTGGCGCAGTACCGCTTGGCGCTGTACTACATGACCTACCTGCCCTCCGCGCAAATTTCCGATGCTGCCTGCCCGTTGCTCGAAGCCAGCCTGAGCCAGGGCTTTGCCGCACCAGCGCCCGCCATTGCCACCTGGTGCCCACCCTACAATGCCAGTGCCGATTACCGCGCGGCACTGGAAGCCATCCCCAGCATGGCCACCCTGTATGCGGCCTATTACCCGCAACCTGCCACGCGCCTTGCCTGTAACCGCAACCAGCCCCAGGGGCTGTCCATGCTGTGGGGCCGCCAGCGTGACTATCAGGCTGAGGTGTACCGGCTGCTCAGCGACCTTGACCCACAGCACCGCCCGACGCTGCTGCAAAAGGCGGTGGATACCAACGGCTGTGTCACTGCCCAGCAGCACTTGACCAGCCGCCCCTAGGGCAAGCGGACAGCAAGAACGTTCAAGCCAGGCCCTGCCCCGTCTGGCATGCTGGCCTGCCTTACATCCTATGCGCCAGCCATCATGCCCCAGTTCGCCCGCCACGCCTTCCTGCACGGCGCCATCGCCATTGTGCCGCTGTCCGTGGCGGTTGCCCCCTGGGGCCTGCTGGCCGGTTCCATGGCCATCGAAGCTAATCTCAGCGCGCTGCAAGGCCAAGGGCTGTCGGCCATCGTCTTCGCCGGCGCCGCGCAACTGGTGGCGATCGGCATGCTCAAAGGCGGCGCCAACCTGGCCTCTATCCTGCTCACCACCTTGCTGCTGACCTCGCAGCACCTGCTGTACGGCCTGTCGATGCGCCCGGTGCTGTCACCACTGCCACTGCGCTGGCGCCTGGGCCTGGGCTTCCTTCTGACCGACGAGTTTTTCGCCCTGACCAGCCGCTACGACCAGCAGCAGTTCAACCGCTGGTATGCGCTGGGGGTTGGGCTGACCTTCTACGTTGCCTGGAACCTGTTCACCCTGGTTGGCATCATCGTGGGGCAGAACATTCCACACCTCGACCAGTTGGGCCTGGACTTTTCCATCGTCGCCACCTTCGTCGCCCTGATCACGCCACTGGTGCGCAACCTGCCCACGGTGGTGTGTGTGGCGGTGTCGTTGTTCACCTCGGTGCTGTTTACCCATTGGCACTGGGAAACCGCACTGGTTGCCGCTGGCCTGCTGGGCATGGGTGCGGGCTTCGTGTGCCAGAAGCTGGCAGGGGGCCGTTCATGATCTGGCTGCTGATCGCCGGGATGGGCACCCTGGTGTTCCTGAACCGTTATGCGTTTCTGGAACCGCGCCTGCCCCTGCGCCTGGGCTCCAACGCCCGACAGTTTCTGGGCTTTGCCGTCCCCGGCATGCTCACGGCCATCTGTGGCCCGATCATCTTTATGCCCGACCACCAGCTTGACCTGAGCCTGTTGAACCCCTACCTGCTCGGCTCACTGGTGGCCATCGCCCTGGTGCTGTTGACCCGCCGCGTGTTGCTGAGCATGCTGGTGAGCATGTTGATCTTCTTTCTTCTGCGCAGCTGGCTGGCATGAGCACGCCCCTGCGCGAGCAGACTCACCTGTGGCAGGCGCCAGCGCTGGGCGACGTGGAGATGCTGCACGCCCGCTACGTTCAGCAGCGCTTTGCCCCGCATGTGCATGAAGGGTATGTGTTCACGGTGATCGAGTCCGGCGCGCAACGTTTCTGGCACCGTGGCAGCGAGCACCTGGCGCCTGTGGGCAGCATGGTGCTGATCAACCCTGATGAGCTGCATACCGGGGCCAAAGCCCATGAGGCTGGCTGGCAATACCGCGGCTTTTACCCGGAACACCAACGCGTAACCGGCGTGCTCGAAGAACTGGAACTGAGCCGGCAAGGCATGCCGCGCTTCAGGGACAGCGTGATTGTCGACCCGGCCCTGGCAGCGGCCTTCAGCCAACTGCACCGGTTGTCCGAAAGCAGTGCCAGCGCGTTGCAGCAGCAGACGGCCTGGCGCCAGGCGGTGCTGGCACTGGTGCAGCGCCACGGGCAAGGCGCAGAGCCATCCGCCCCTGGCCAGGAGCCGCTGGCGGTAGCCCGTGCGCGGGAAATGCTGGAAACGCACCTGGCCGAACCGCCCTCGCTGGAAGCGCTGGCCGCTGCAGTCAATTTGTCGCCCTTTCACTTTGCCCGGGTGTTCCGCCAGGCCACAGGCCTGCCGCCCCACGCGTGGTTGAACCAGCGACGCTTGTCGCGGGCCAGGGAAATGCTCAGGCGCGGCCTGGCGGCATCGGACGTGGCCTTCACCCTGGGCTTTGCCGACCAGAGCCACCTGAACCGGCAGTTCAAGCAGGCCTACGGGGTTACGCCGGGGGCCTATCGCAGCGCCTGTCGCTACGCCTGAACTGCGTCAAGGCGCCCCAGGCGCTTCCCCCATCCGCTGCTACACTCTAGTGGCTGAATGGAGGATGCGGCCATGTCCGAAAAAGAGATCACCACCCTTTTGTCACTGATGAACCAACGCCAGGCCTGCCTGGGCAATGCGTTCAAGGAAATTGCCGACTGGATCGACCGCCAGGGCGATGTGCCTGCGGCTGGGAAGATTCGTGCAACCCTCAGGGCGCTGGAGGCTGACGAGGCGCGGGTACGCAAGACGCTGACGTCGCTGACCCTGGACAGGCCGCTGCCAAGGTTCCGCAGTTGAGCTGCCAGGGCCGCCGCGCGGCCCCGGCTCAACCGGTCAGTGGCTCATGTGCATGTGGTCGTGCCCACTGCCGGCCTCGGCGGTGAGCGGGCGTACCTCTGCCTGTACCTCTACGGTTTCCTTCACGCCCTTGGCGGTTTCCACGGTGAGGGTCAGCGGCACTTTCTCGCCTTCCTTTACCTGACCATTCAAGCCCATCAGCATTACATGCAGCCCATTGGGATCTAGGGTCACGGCTTTGCCAGCAGGCAACTCGACCGCATTGACCTCGCGCATGCCCATGACGTCGCCATTCATGGTCATCTCATGAACCTGCACGGTCTTGGCCACTGGCGAGGCCACGCTCACCAGCTTGCTGTCAGCATCGGCCGTGAGCGTCATGAACGCACCGGTGGACTGCTGGTGCGGCACGCTGGCGCGCACCCACGCATCGCTCACGGTGGTCTGGGCCAGTGCCGGCAAGCCCAGGCTCATGAGAAAAAGGGCCGCCAGGCCATGCTTGACTGGTTGCATCGACATTCAGCAGATCTCCATCAGGGTAACCAGGTCCTCGGCACATTCCTTGGCGTTCAGGGAATGGCCCAGGCTCAGGCGCAGGGTGCCACGCGTGTCGTAAACGTAGCTGGTGGACGAATGGGAAATGGTATAGGTGTCGCCGGCCGGGACTTTCTCGTAGAACACCTTGAACTCCCGAGCCACGGCGTCGATCTCTTCAGGCGTACCGGTCAGCGCCGTGAAAGTGGGGTCGAATGCCTTGACGTAGGCATCGAGCACTTCGGGCGTATCGCGCTCAGGGTCCAGGGTAATGAACACCACCTGGAACAGGTCGCGGTCACGCCCCCGCAGCAACTTGCGAATTTGTGCGGCACGCGCCAGCGTGGTGGGGCAAATGGCCGGGCACTGGGTGAAGCCGAAGAAGATCATCGGCATGCTGCCATAGAAGCTCGACAGGGTGCGCACGTTGCCTTGAGGGTCCTTGAGGCTGAACTTGCGCCCCAGGATCTCGTTGCTCATGTTCTTGCCGTATTTGAACTCGAGCCCCCGGGCCGGGCTGCAGCCCGCCAGCAAACCGAGCCCGAGAACACCCATGCCGGCGACAACCGCGCGCCGGGTCAGAAGATCAGTCATGAAACCATCCTTTACAGGGAAGGTGCCGGCCCTCGGGACGGGCCAGCCAAAAACCGGGGCATTCTGGCATGCCCCCTGGGGGTGTTCTACCCGGGCCAGGCAGGAACGGCGCACAGCCCTTTGAATACGGGCTGCGGCCTGTTGTCGCAGGGGTTGAAACCGTAACACTTTGTTGCTAAGCGCACGTGTCAGGCCAACCTTTGACGCTGACGACGTCAGTAGTAGGCGTTCTCTTTCTGGCTGTGGTCGGTCACGTCGCGCACGCCTTTGAGCTCGGGTACGCGCTCCAGCAACGTACGCTCGATGCCGTCCTTCAAGGTCACATCGGCTTGGCCACAGCCCTGGCAACCGCCGCCGAACTGCAGTACAGCGATACCGTCGTCAACCACATCCACCAGGCTGACCTGGCCGCCGTGGCTGGCAAGACCGGGGTTGATCTCGGTCTGCAGGTAATAGTTGATGCGCTCGTTGATCGGGCTGTCTTCGTTCACCATCGGCACCTTGGCGTTAGGCGCCTTGATGGTCAGCTGGCCACCCATGCGGTCGGTGGCGTAGTCCACCAGCGCATCTTCCAGAAACGGCACGCTTACCGCATCCAGGTAGGCCGTGAAGCTCTTCAGGCCCACGGCCGTGTCATCAGGCTTTTCTTCGCCCGGCTTGCAGTAGGCAATGCACGTCTCTGCGTACTGGGTGCCCGGCTGAGTGATGAAAACGCGGATGCCGATGCCAGGCGTATTCTGCTTGGAGAGCAGATCGGCCAGGTAGTCATGGGCGGCGTCGGTAATGGTTATAGCGCTCATGTAGGTTCCTCACAGACTTGCGACCAAGTGTACGCCAAGCCGGCCCTCTAACAAAGTCCTAGTATTTGACTCGGGAAAGGGCATAGGGCTGGCCCGCCTCCTGCGGTGCGGCCAGCCACGCACGCATGCGTCGGTACAGGCCGCGTTCCAGCCACTGGTAACTGAACCACGACAGCAGCGCGATGGAAGGCACGCACAGGGCAAATACCAGGTAAGGGTTGAGCTGCAGGCGCTGGCTGGCGAACCACCCGGCATAGAGCACCAGCACGTGGATCAGGTACACGGAATACGAGCAATCACCCAGCGCCTTGAGCACGCGATTGCCCGCAAACAGCGGCTCCAGCGCGATGAACGCGAGCACGATGAGCGCGCTGGGTATGCCCCAATGCAACAGGCGCTGGGAAGCATCCAGGTGGTAGATGGCGAGTACTGCAGCCGTCAGCAGCACCAGTGGCAGCCAGCGGCCCTGGCGGATCAGCCCACGGCGGTACATCACCCCCAGGCCGATGCCCAGCAGGAACTCATAGATGATGTCATTGTTGTAGAAGCGGCTCAGCACGCCCATCCGGCCCAGCACTTCGCTGACTAGCAGCAATACCGCAGTGACCAGCAATAGGTGGTGCCGCTGGCGCACGAAAAAGGCCAGGCCGAACAACAGGTAGAACAGCATCTCGAAGTTCAGCGTCCAGCCCACGTTCAGCGTCGGGTACAGCCCATACCCGCCGGGGTTCTCTGCCGGTATGAACAGCATCGACAGCAGCAGGTGATGCCAGCTGAACTCCTGGTGCGGCATCCATTGGCTGAACGCCAGCAGCAGTGCGGCCATCAGCGCCGTGTAGAACCAGTAGGCGGGCACGATGCGCAGTATTCGGTTAAGCAGGAACTCGCGCGGCGCTACGGTTTTATCCCGGGTTGACAGGTAAATGACCAGGCCGCTGATGACGAAGAAGATGTCCACGCCCACGGCGCCGCGGTCGGCCAGCAACTGGCCGACCGGCCCAGAGGCCTTGAAATCGAAGAAGATCTGCATGAAATGGTGACATACCACCACCCAGGCAGCGAATGCCCGAAGTGCCTGAAGCGAATACAGCATGGAGTACCCTGCGATAACCGGTGCATTGAGGTATCGGCTGCAGCGTGGCGCCGATACCACCCACCGTTTGGGACCGCAGGGTGGCCAGAAAGGTCAGCGGCCCCGATCAGAGGTTCTCGTAGCGGTTCATGTCCAGCACCCCGGCCTCGACCGGTTCGGTTTCCTTGATGAAGCTGTTCAGGTCATGGAAGTAGAACCAGAACTGCGGGTGGCTACGGCGCACGCCCCAGCGCATGACGATGCGCTCGAACTTGGCCGGGTCATCCCTGGCGTCTTCCATGTCTTCGACGAATTCCGCCACATCACTGCTGGGAATGTTAAAGATGAAGTTGGGGTAGCTGCTGAGCACCCCGGGGTACAAGGTCAGGGTATCGAGGCCTGGCTCGTAGCGGTAAGCCTCACCCAGCAGGAAGGCGACATTGGTATGCGCGCGGTTGCGCAACAAGCTGTACACCTGGCGCTGCCCGCCCTGCCCTTCGATGCGCAGCATGGTCGCCTCGGGCAACTGCTTGATCACCTTCAGCCCAGCTGCTGGCCGGGAGACAAGGCGGCTGAGGGACTGCTCCACATTACGGAACTCTTCTGTCATCTGCGGCCGTGAGCAGTACGCACCCTGGCAGCGGTTGATCGGGTCGGGTGCCACGTTGAGGCTGCCAGTGCGCTGCAGCAGCTTGAGGCCGAAGTCACGCTTGGGGTCGCGTGGGTCCAGCACGATACCGCTCGGGGTGTCCGTGTCGATGTCCTCATAGTCGAGCCACATCTTCACCTTGCCGCTGTTCTGGTACCAGTCACTGAGGATGTCCTGACGCTGGCTGGCCGGCATCAGGCGCAGGAAGTTGACCTCGGCGCCATTGCGGATCAGGTCGAAGTACAGCCGCGTCTGCAACTGGTGCGACAGGTTGCCGAATACATCGAAGTTCACCGCCAGCTGGTAGTAGGTGCGTTCCAGCAACGGGTAATCGAACAGCCACACGGTGAGCGGCACATCGCCCACCAGGCCTTTGGTCACCGAGGCACTGTCGAAATGACGGAAAATGCTCAACAAGGCGTTGTCGTTGCCCGCCCACAGGGTCGCCCAGCCCGGCGCGGGCATCTGCGCGTAGGCATCCCTGCGCAGTTTCTCGTAGTCGTTGCGCTTGTCACGGTAGGCGCGCCACAGGCTCAGCACGTTGCCTACATCGTCATTCTGCCCAGGCATGGCCAGCAGCGGCGTGGCCTCGCCCCGGTAGGTTGCATCGGTAACGTAACGGTCGAAGGCAGGCTCCTGGAACAGCGCCCAGAAGTTGTCACGGATTACGTCGGTGGCGATCTGGCCACGGCACACAGGGCCACGGATGAACGTGCGCACGAAGTACTCAGCGTTATCGAGCATGAACTGGTAGCGCGCCACCGCCGGGATCGCCTCGAAGGTTTCGAACGGGTTGGCGCGGTGGCGCGGCCCGTAGCCAGGCAAGGCGGTGGCGTGCCAGTCACCTGCGTAGAAGAGCTGTTTCACCCGCTTGAGCTTCTGCGGCCCCATCGGGTAGGTGATGTGGGTCTTGTGCACGATCACGCCCTGCACCGGGATCAGGCGGTAATAGAAGTCGGTGCCGGGCGGATCATTAGGGCGGCGGGTAGCGATGATGTCCACCGGCTGGCCGCTCGGGGTGCGCGAGCGTACCCACTGGAAGAAGTGGCCCTGCTCACCCCCAACGAAGTAGATATGGGCAAGGAACAGGTGCTCGTACAGCCAGCGCCCCACCAGCGCCTCCGTGGACCCTGGGCGGTTGAGCAGCTCTTCCCATTGCGTAATCTGGCTGGCTTCGGCAGCACTGGGCTTGATGGCCTGGTACTCCACTGGCGCACCGGAGGCCAGCCAGCGGCGCATGGTGTCGTATTCCTTGTCGGTCAGCCCGGTAACGGCCAGCGGCATGCCTTCCCTGGGGTGGGCGCCGGCATAGGCGTCGAATTCCTGAGGCAGCGGGCACATGTTGTTGCGGTTCAGCCCCAGCACGATCTCGTCCGGCACCTTGGCGTTGGGGGTGAGCGGGGTCTTGTGGCCGAGTTCGAGCATGCGCGCCATCAGCGCGGCCTGGCTGCCCTGGTTGTCGAGCACCGAGTAAAAACCTTTCTTGCGCCATTCTGCTTCGCTGTGGGCGTCGTAGAACAAGCGCGTGGTCGGTACCGCCTCGGCCCGCTCTCCCTGGTACACAGGCACCTTGGTAGCGCCGCGCACAGCGCCCTCGGCACTTTCCAGCTTGAGCTGGCAGGCGGCGTCGTTGCAGGCATGGCAGGCCACGCACTTCTCGGTGAAGATCGGCTGGATGTCCCGGGTGTAGGAAATAGCCGGGCTGGATTGGGGCGCTTGCCCGAACACCGCGCTGCTGATCAGCAGGGCGAAGATACTGGCAAGAATACGATGCAGCATGTGCGCAGAGTCCTGGTTCTTGAAAGCCATCACGAGTGTTGCCTGGTAAAGCAGTGCTGCATGCCGGCCAGCAACATGAGCAGTTTTCATGCAAATGGGCGATACGCCTAAAAACCGCGCAGCTTTGTTATGATTCGCCACCTTCTGATATTCGCCCGACCAGGTAGTTCATATGTCCGACCGCAGCGCTCGTCTCCAAGCACTCCACCAAGCACTTAAAGAGCGCATTCTGATTCTCGACGGCGGCATGGGCACTATGATTCAAAGCTACCGCCTGGAGGAAGACGACTATCGTGGCACACGCTTCGCCGACTGGCCAAGCGACGTCAAAGGCAACAACGACCTGCTGCTGCTCAGCCGCCCGGACGTGATTGCCGCTATCGAAAAAGCCTACCTGGATGCCGGCGCGGACATCCTCGAAACCAACACCTTCAACGCCACCCAGATTTCCCAGGCCGATTATGGCATGGAAGCGCTGGTCTACGAACTGAACGTCGAAGGCGCCCGCATCGCGCGCCAGGTGGCCGACGCCAAAACCCTGGAAACCCCCGACAAGCCGCGCTTCGTGGCCGGGGTGCTGGGCCCCACCAGCCGCACCTGCTCCATTTCCCCCGACGTCAATGACCCAGGCTACCGTAACGTCACCTTCGACGCGCTGGTAGAGAACTACGTCGAAGCGACCCGCGGCCTGATCGAGGGCGGCGCCGACCTGCTGCTGATCGAAACCATTTTCGACACGCTGAACGCCAAGGCGGCGATTTTCGCCGTACAGCAGGTGTTCGAAGACGATGGCGTAGAACTGCCCATCATGATCTCGGGCACCATCACCGATGCCTCCGGCCGTACCCTGTCCGGGCAGACCACCGAGGCGTTCTGGAACTCGGTTCGCCACGCCAAGCCGATTTCGGTAGGCCTGAACTGTGCGCTCGGCGCCAAGGACCTTCGGCCCTACCTGGAAGAGCTGTCGAGCAAGGCCGACACCCATGTTTCGGCGCACCCCAATGCCGGCCTGCCCAATGCGTTCGGTGAGTACGATGAAACCCCGGCCGAGATGGCTGCCGTGGTCGAGGAGTTTGCCGCCAGTGGCTTCCTGAACATCATCGGCGGTTGCTGTGGCACCACGCCAGGCCATATCCAGGCTATCGCGCAAGCGGTAGCCAAGTACCCGCCGCGGGCGATCCCGGACATCCCCAAAGCCTGCCGGCTGTCGGGGCTGGAGCCGTTCACCATTGACCGCCAGTCGCTGTTCGTCAACGTGGGTGAACGCACCAACATCACCGGTTCCGCCAAGTTCGCCAGGCTGATCCGCGAAGAGAACTACACCGAGGCGCTGGAAGTGGCGCTGCAGCAGGTGGAAGCCGGCGCCCAGGTGATCGACATCAACATGGACGAAGGGATGCTCGACTCCCAGGCCGCCATGGTGCGCTTTCTCAACCTGATCGCCGGTGAGCCGGACATTTCCCGTGTGCCGATCATGATCGATTCCTCCAAGTGGGAGGTGATCGAAGCGGGCCTCAAGTGCATTCAGGGCAAGGGTATCGTCAACTCCATCTCGATGAAGGAAGGCGTCGAGCAGTTCAAGCATCACGCCCGCCTGTGCAAGCGCTATGGCGCGGCGGTGGTGGTGATGGCCTTCGATGAAGTGGGCCAGGCCGATACCGCTGCGCGCAAGCAGGAAATCTGCAAGCGCAGTTATGACATCCTGGTAAACGAAGTGGGCTTCCCGCCTGAAGACATCATCTTCGACCCGAACATCTTCGCGGTGGCCACGGGTATCGAGGAGCACAACAACTACGCGGTGGACTTCATCGAAGCGTGTGCCTACATCCGCGACCACCTGCCCCATGCCCTCAGCTCGGGCGGTGTGTCCAACGTGTCGTTCTCGTTCCGTGGCAACAACCCGGTGCGCGAGGCGATCCACTCGGTGTTCCTGTTCCACGCAATCCAGAACGGCCTGACCATGGGTATCGTCAACGCCGGCCAGCTGGAGATCTACGACGAGATCCCGCCGCAGTTGCGCGAAAAGGTCGAGGACGTGGTGCTCAACCGCACGCCCCATGGCACCGATGCGTTGCTGGCGATTGCGGACGACTACAAGGGCGGCGGCGCCACCAAGGAAGTAGAGAACGAAGAGTGGCGCTCGCTGCCGGTTGAAAAACGCCTTGAGCACGCGCTGGTCAAGGGCATCACTGCATTCATCGTCGAAGACACCGAAGCCTGCCGCCAGCAATGCGCACGCCCGATCGAAGTGATCGAAGGCCCGCTGATGAACGGCATGAACGTGGTCGGCGACCTGTTCGGTGCCGGCAAGATGTTCCTGCCACAGGTGGTGAAATCGGCCCGGGTGATGAAGCAGGCCGTGGCGCACCTGATCCCTTTCATCGAAGCGGAAAAGGGCGACAAGCCGGAAGCCAAGGGCAAGATCCTGATGGCGACAGTAAAGGGTGACGTGCACGATATCGGCAAGAACATCGTCGGCGTGGTACTGGGCTGCAACGGCTATGACATCGTCGACCTTGGGGTGATGGTGCCTGCCGAGAAGATTCTGCAAACCGCACGGGAGCAGAAGTGCGACATCATCGGCCTGTCTGGCCTGATCACCCCGTCGCTGGACGAGATGGTGCACGTGGCCCGTGAAATGCAGCGTCAGGGCTTCGAGTTGCCGCTAATGATCGGCGGCGCGACGACGTCCAAGGCGCACACGGCGGTGAAGATCGAGCCCAAATACAGCAACGATGCCGTCATCTACGTGACCGATGCCTCGCGTGCGGTGGGCGTTGCGACCCAGCTGTTGTCCAAGGAGCTGAAAGCAGGCTTTGTGGAACGCACCCGCCAGGACTATCAGGAGGTGCGCGAGCGCACTGCCAACCGCAGCGCCCGCACCGAGCGCCTGAGCTACACCCGGGCCGTTGCCGCCAAGCCTCAGTATGACTGGGCGGGCTACCAGCCCGCGGTGCCTTCGTTCACGGGCGTGAAGGTGCTGCAGGACATCGACCTGCGCACCCTGGCCGAGTACATCGACTGGACGCCGTTCTTCATTTCCTGGGACCTGGCAGGCAAGTTCCCGCGCATTCTCACCGATGAGGTGGTGGGCGAAGCCGCCACCGCGCTGTACGACGATGCCCGTCAGATGCTCGACAAGCTGATCGACGAGAAACTCATCAGCGCCCGGGCCGTGTTCGGCTTCTGGCCGGCCAACCAGGTGGCCGACGATGACATCGAGGTGTATGGCGAAGATGGCCAGCCTCTGGCCACCCTGCACCACCTGCGCCAGCAAACCATCAAGCCCGACGGCAAACCGAACTGGTCACTGGCAGACTTCGTGGCGCCCAAGGCAAGCGGTGTGACCGACTATGTAGGCGGTTTCATCACCACGGCGGGCATTGGTGCCGAGGAAGTGGCCAAGGCCTACCAGGATAAAGGCGACGACTACAGCTCGATCATGGTCAAGGCGCTGGCCGACCGCCTGGCCGAGGCCTGTGCCGAGTGGTTGCATGAACAGGTACGCAAAGAGTACTGGGGCTATGCCTGCGACGAGCAACTGGACAACGAGGCGCTGATCAAGGAGCAGTACCGGGGTATTCGCCCGGCGCCAGGCTACCCGGCCTGCCCGGACCACACCGAGAAGCAGACGCTGTTCCGCCTGCTCGATGGCAGCGCCATCGGTGAAACCGGCCCGAGCGGCGTGTTCCTCACGGAGCACTTTGCGATGTTCCCGGCCGCCGCCGTGAGCGGCTGGTACTTTGCCCACCCGCAGGCCCAATACTTCGCGGTCGGCAAGGTCGACAAGGACCAGATAGAAAGCTACAGCGCCCGCAAAGGCCAGGACATGGCGATAAGCGAGCGCTGGCTTGCGCCCAACCTGGGCTACGATAGCTGATGTGGCAGCGGGCGATGCCCGCTCCTACGTTTGTTTCGGGCCA
>NZ_JACVVF010000021.1:0-92214 GCF_016648095.1 Pseudomonas sp. S32 | reverse complement strand
GCCTCAGCGCTTGACGGGCATCCATGCCCGTCACCTCCCTCCGCAAGCCCTTCGTTCGGCCTCCTGAAGTCGCGAAGATCAAGATCAAGATCAAAAGCCAGATCAAAAGCCAAGTCAAAAGCGAGAGTAAGAGCACGCGTGAGATTAAGTTTTGCCTGATTAAAAGGCCATGGGAATGGCGAGTGTCGGGGCGTTGACGGAATGTGGTGTAGGGCGTGGAGGGTGTGGAACTTATTTGGCGTGCTTTATAAATAGATGTTAATAATTTACAGCGTATTTTGTGGGTAAGGTTAATTACCGCTTATATACTATCGGTCGTCGTCCGGTTGAAGTTTCCAGCGTCAAGCTTGTCCTGCAACCGCCGAAGGAGGACAATTACCGGCTTCTCGTCACAACCAGCGATTTTGCATGGCCTTTCTCGCACTTGGTATCAACCATAAGACTGCCTCGGTAGACGTACGCGAGCGCGTGGCGTTTACCCCTGAGCAGTTGGTAGACGCCCTGCAGCAGCTCTGCCGCCTCACCTCAAGCCGTGAAGCGGCGATCCTGTCCACCTGCAACCGCAGCGAGCTTTACCTGGCGCAGGATCAGCTGTCCGCCGAGGACGTGCTGCTGTGGCTGGCCGACTATCACCGCCTCAGCCTGGACGAACTGCGTGCCAGCGCCTACGTGCACGAAGAGCATGACGCCGTGAAGCACATGATGCGCGTGGCCTCCGGCCTTGACTCGCTGGTGCTCGGCGAGCCGCAGATTCTCGGCCAGATGAAATCCGCGTATGCCGTGGCCCGCGAGGCCGGTACCGTCGGGCCGTTGCTCGGGCGCCTGTTCCAGGCCACCTTCAGCGCCGCCAAGCAGGTGCGCACCGACACGGCCATTGGCGAAAACCCCGTGTCGGTGGCCTTTGCCGCAGTCAGCCTGGCCAAGCAGATCTTCAGCGACCTGGCACGCAGCCAGGCCCTGCTCATCGGGGCTGGCGAAACCATCACCCTGGTCGCCCGCCACCTTCACGAGCAAGGTGTGCGGCGCATTGTCGTGGCCAACCGTACCCTGGAACGCGCCAGTATCCTGGCCGAGCAGTTCGGTGCCCACGCCGTGCTGCTGGCCGACATCCCCCAGGAACTCGCCAACAGCGACATCGTCATCAGCTCCACCGCCAGCCAGTTGCCGATCCTGGGCAAGGGGGCGGTGGAAAGTGCCTTGAAGCAACGCCGCCACAAGCCCATCTTCATGGTCGACATCGCCGTACCCCGCGATATCGAAACCGAAGTGGGCGAGCTGGATGACGTGTACCTCTACACCGTCGACGACCTGCACGATGTGGTTGCCGAAAACCTCAAGAGCCGCCAGGGCGCCGCTCAGGCCGCCGAAGAGCTGGTTGCCGTGGGTGCTGAAGATTTCATGGCGCGCCTGCGTGAACTGGCCGCGGTGGATGTGCTGCGGGCCTACCGCCAGCAAAGCGAACGCCTGCGCGATGAAGAACTGCAAAAAGCCCAGCGCCTGCTGGCCAATGGCGGCAACCCCGAAGAGGTGTTGGCCCAGTTGGCCCGGGGGCTTACCAACAAACTGCTGCACGCACCCAGCGTGCACATGAAAAGGCTCTCGGCCGAAGGCCGCCTTGAAGCGCTGGCCATGGCCCAGGAACTGTTTGCCCTCAACGAGGGCTCCACGGACAAATCCCCGCAATGAAAGCGTCGCTGCTGAACAAACTGGACATTCTCCAGGACCGCTTCGAAGAACTCACCGCACTGCTCGGTGATGCCGAAGTTATCTCCGACCAGACTCGCTTTCGTGGCTATTCCCGCGAATACGCCGAAGTTGAGCCGGTGTACGCCGCCTACAGGGAGTGGCGCAAGGTGCAGGCTGACCTTGAGGGCGCCCAGGCGCTGCTCAAGGACAGTGACCCGGACATGCGTGAAATGGCCGTGGAAGAAGTCCGCGAAGCCAAGGAACAACTGGTGGTGCTGGAGTCCCAGTTGCAGCGCATGCTGTTGCCCAAGGACCCCAACGACGGGCGCAACGTGTTCCTCGAGATCCGCGCCGGTACCGGGGGCGACGAGGCGGCGATTTTCTCTGGTGACCTGTTCCGCATGTACTCGCGGTATGCCGAAAAGCGCGGCTGGCGGCTGGAAATCCTCTCCGAGAACGAGGGCGAGCATGGCGGCTACAAGGAAATCATCGCCCGCGTCGAAGGCGAGAATGTGTACGGCAAGCTCAAGTTCGAGTCCGGCGCGCACCGTGTTCAGCGTGTGCCGGAGACCGAGTCCCAGGGCCGTATCCATACCTCGGCCTGCACCGTGGCGGTACTGCCTGAGCCCGACGAACAGGCTGCCATCGAGATCAACCCTGCCGACTTGCGCGTAGACACTTACCGCGCCTCCGGCGCGGGCGGGCAGCACGTCAACAAAACCGACTCGGCCATCCGTATTACCCACCTGCCTACCGGCATCGTGGTCGAGTGCCAGGAAGAGCGCTCGCAGCACAAGAACCGCGCCCGCGCCATGTCGTGGCTGTCGGCCAAGCTCAATGATATGCAAACCAGCGCCGCACAGAACGCCATTGCCAGTGAGCGCAAGCTGCTGGTGGGGTCCGGTGACCGCTCCGAGCGTATCCGTACCTACAATTATCCACAGGGCCGGGTGACCGACCACCGTATCAACCTCACGCTGTACTCGCTGGACGATGTGCTGGCAGGCGGTGTCGAGGCCGTGATTGAACCGCTGTTGGCCGAATACCAGGCCGATCAACTGGCCGCCCTGGGGGACTGATGACCATCATCGCCAGCCTGCTGCGCAACGCGCAGTTACCCGAGTCGCCCACCGAGCGCCTGGATGCCGAGCTGTTGTTGGCTGCAGCCATCGGCAAGTCGCGCAGCTACCTGCACACCTGGCCCGAACGCATTGTCAGCAGCGAGGCCGCGCAGACCTACGCCAGTTACCTGCAACGCCGCCGTGGCGGCGAGCCGGTTGCCTATATTCTTGGCCAGCAGGGCTTCTGGAAGATCGACCTGGAAGTGGCACCGCACACGCTGATCCCGCGGCCAGACACCGAGCTGCTGGTGGAAACGGCGCTGGAGTTGCAGCCCGCGCTGCCGGCCCGGGTGCTTGACCTGGGTACCGGCACCGGCGCCATCGCCCTGGCCCTGGCCAGCGAGCGCCCGGCCTGGCAGGTGACGGCGGTCGACCGGGTACCCGAGGCCGCGGCGCTGGCCGAGCGCAACCGCCAGCGCCTTGGCCTGGCCAATGCCCGCGTGCAGTTGAGCCACTGGTTCGACAGCCTCGAAGACCAGCGCTTTGACCTGATCGTCAGCAACCCACCCTACATTCGCGCTGCAGACCCGCACCTGGGCGCCGGCGATGTGCGGTTCGAGCCCAGCAGTGCACTGGTGGCCGGGGCCGACGGCCTGGATGACCTGCGCATCATCGCCGCCCAGGCACCGGCTTACCTGGTCCCGGGTGGCTGGCTGTTGCTGGAGCACGGTTATGATCAGGCTGCGGCGGTTCGCGCGCTGCTGGCCAGTCACGGTTTTGCTGATGTAGACAGCCGCACCGACCTTGGCGGCCATGAGCGCATCACCCTGGGGCGTCTGCCATGCTGAGCGACCAGGAGCTGCTGCGCTACAGCCGCCAGGTACTGCTGTCGCAGATCGATATCGATGGCCAGTTGCGCCTCAAGCAGAGCAAGGCGTTGATCGTCGGCCTGGGGGGGCTGGGGTCTCCTGTGGCCCTGTATCTGGCGGCGGCAGGGGTGGGGGAGCTGCACCTGGCGGACTTCGACACCGTCGACCTGACCAACCTGCAACGCCAGGTGATCCACGACAGCGCCAGCGTTGGCATGACCAAGGTCGACTCGGCCATGCAACGCTTGCAGGCGATCAACCCCGAAATCACCCTGGTTGCCCACCGGCAAGCGCTGGATGATACGTCGTTGGCCGCTGCGGTGGCGGCGGTAGACCTGGTGCTGGACTGCTCGGACAACTTCGCTACCCGCGAGGCGGTGAATGCCGCCTGCGTTGCCGGCAGCAAGCCGCTTGTCAGTGGGGCGGCCATTCGTCTCGAGGGGCAACTGTCGGTTTTCGACCCTCGCCGTGACTACAGCCCGTGCTACCACTGCCTGTATGGGCAGGGTAGCGAGGCTGAGCTGACCTGCAGCGAAGCCGGCGTGATCGGCCCGCTTGTAGGCCTGGTGGGCAGCCTGCAGGCGCTTGAGGCCATGAAGCTGCTGGCAGGCTTTGGTGAACCCCTGGTGGGCCGGCTGTTGCTGATCGATGCGCTGGGTACCCGTATTCGCGAGCTGCGGGTCAAGCGCGACCCGGCCTGCCCGGTCTGCGGCAAGCGCGATGGCTGAGCGCTCGGCGCCCATCGGCGTCATGGACTCGGGCGTGGGTGGCCTGTCGGTGCTTGCTGAGATCCGCCGCCTGCTGCCCAACGAAACGCTGTGGTATGTGGCCGACTGTGGCCATGTACCCTATGGCGAGAAGTCCGCCGATTACATCCGCGACCGCTGCCGTCGCATCGCGGGGTTCTTCCATGAGCAGGGCGCCAAGGCCATGGTGCTGGCCTGCAACACGGCTACCGTCGCGGCAGTTGCCGACCTTCGCGCGCATTACCCGGGTTGGCCATTGGTGGGCATGGAGCCAGCGGTCAAGCCCGCTGCAGCGGCGACCCGCTCTGGGGTAGTCGGGGTGCTGGCCACCACGGGTACGCTGCAGAGTGCCAAGTTTGCTGCCTTGCTCGATCGCTTTGCCAGCGACGTCCGCGTCATCACCCAGCCGTGCCCGGGCCTGGTCGAGTTGATTGAGACCGGAGACCTGGCAAGCCATGCACTGCGTGAGCGGTTGCAGGGGTACGTTGAGCCGCTGATGGCCGCAGGGTGCGATACGCTGATATTGGGCTGCACCCACTACCCGTTCCTGCGCCCGTTGCTGGCGCAACTGGTGCCTGCTCACGTGGCGATCATCGACACCGGCGCTGCGGTGGCGCGTCAACTGCACAGGCTTCTGGAAGGTGCAGACCTGCTGGCTACCGGGCCAGCACGCGATACGCAGCTGTGGACCAGTGGCGACCCGGCTTCGCTCCTGGGCGTGCTGCCGGTGTTGTGGGGGCAGCCGGGTAGCGTTGAACGGTTTGGGTTGTAGAAGCTAAGCGCGGCAAACGCTGCAATACAGTTGCTTGTCACGTGCCTGGCATCGGCCAGAGGCTGGCCGGGTGCAGCACCTCGAGCACAAGCTCGGGGAGGCGTTCGGCCAACCGTTTGAGCAGTTCCTGCGCCGCAGTCTCAGCCGTCCACGCCTCAGGTATGACGGGCGCAGCCGTGACCTGGGAGTCGACTGCAAGCGGCGCTACCACCGTTACATCAATCCCTTGTGCCTGAAGCGCTTCGCGCTGTTCACGCACCCATTGCACCGTGTTGTTCCAACCGGCAGCGACTTGTGTAGGTGCGTACATCTGCAATGCCGTGTAACGGCTGAATACGGCCATTACCTGAGGTGCGCTACCGCGCTCCAGCAAAGGCACCGCCGCAGCCAGGCTCAGCTGCGTGGCCAGGTGGTTGGACTCGATAAGGTGCTCGAACAGCGCATCACGGGCTATGTCACCGGCCAGGTAATCACCGGTCCCGGCATTGATGATCAGGCAATCAAGTGCCCCCCAGGCCTGCTCGAGCAACTGCCCGGCTTCAGCCGCCTCCGGTGCCCCCTGCAACAGCCCTGGCAGCTGTAGAAACCGGTCATGATGAAGGGGTGCCAACGCATCGGGGCTACCGCTGGCGGCGACACGATGACCTTGCAGCAGCAGGTGCTCTACCAGCGCCATTCCTAGCCCGTTTGATGCTCCTGTAACCCAGAAACTACGTGAGTTAGACAAGATCGATGCCCTCTATACGACTGCTAGCGTTGGAGAGCTTTGAACGCCTCCAGTGCTCGCTGGCGACTGCTACGGAGATCTACAAGTGGACGTGGATACAGACTAGCACTGATTTTGGCAGCAGAACCGCTAGGGTCATGAATACTTTTGTCATCAAGGTCCCGCAGTTCAGGCACCCACTCACGGATGAAACGCCCCTGGGGATCGAACCGCTGCGATTGCGAGACGGGGTTGAAGATGCGGAAATAGGGCACTGAATCGGTACCGGTCGAGGCACTCCACTGCCAGCCACCATTGTTGGCCGCCAGGTCGCCGTCGATGAGGTGGCGCATGAAGTGCCGTTCGCCATGGCGCCAGTCGATCAGCAAATTCTTGCTGAGAAACATGGCAGTGACCATGCGCAGCCGGTTGTGCATCCACCCGGTTTTCAGCAACTGGCGCATGGCCGCATCGATGATCGGGAAACCCGTGCGGCCTTCTTCCCAGGCCTTCAGCTCTTTGGGGGCGTGGCGCCAGGGCAATGCCTCGGTATGGGAGCGGAATGCACGGTGCCGCGACACCTGTGGGTAACCAGTGAGGATGTGTTTGTAGAACTCGCGCCAGATCAGCTCGTTGATCCAGGTCTGCACACCTGGGTTGCCACTGTCGAACTCGCCATGGTTGCTGGCCAAGGCGCCGTGCAGGCATTGGCGGGGCGAAATCACGCCAGCTGCCAGGTAGGCGGAAAGGCGGCTGGTACCAGGCTTGGCCGGCAGGTCGCGCAAGTGTTCATAATCCACGATGGTTTCGTCGGCGAACCGTGACAACCGTTCCTGTGCTTCGTTTTCCCCGGCAGGCCAAAGGTCTCGCAGGGACTTGGCCGGTTTATCGAAGCCGTCTACATGCTGCGGGATGGGGTCGCTGCTGATCGACAGGGCCGCCTGGCGTTTCACCCGTGGCGCCAGTGACGGCAGCCCACGGTGCAGGTGCTCCAGGCAGTTCTTCTTGAATTGGCTGAACACCTGAAAGTAGTCGCCGCTTCGTGTCAGTACGGTACCCGGGCGGAACAACAACTGGTCCAGGTGGCTGTGGGCCTGAATATCGGAGCGCTCCAGCAAGGTCCTGGTTGCGTCATCGCGGCGCTGTTCGTGGATGCCGTATTCCTCGTTCCAGTGCACGCTTTGCACGTGGTGCTTGCGACATACCTGCAGTACGGCGTCGGGTGCCTGGTCCCAGGTGTCGACCTTGCGAATCAACAACGGAATATTCAGCGCTTCGAGCGACTGGCGCAGTTCACGCAGGTTGCGCAGCCAGAAGTCGACCTTGCACGGGGCATCGTCGTGGGCCAGCCATTGTTCGGGGCTGACCAGCCAGAGGGCGAGGGTAGGGCCGCGCTCACTGGCGGCGCTGAGTGCGGTGTTGTCATCGGTGCGCAGGTCGCTGCGTAGCCAGGTCAAGTGCATAGGCTAATGAATTCTCCGGGCTGGCGGCTATGGGTTCTGAAGCAGTCGCAAGGCAGCTTGCGGGGTGTCGAACAGGGCAAGGTTGGGTAAGTCGAGGTGGCTCAGTTGCGCTTGATGCAACGCCACCAGGCTACCGCCGACGAGCGTCGGCACACCCAGCCCATGCAGCGAACGCTGCAGGGCTCTGGCATCGATGCGGGGCCCCAGGTGCAGCAGGACGGCACGTGGGTGCAGCGTCGCCACTGCGCTTTGCAGCTGCGCGCCGGCCAGCGCCTGTTCGAGCACTTCCACGGCAAACCCATTGCTGGTAAGCAGCCAGGCGCACAACCACAGCTCGGGGTTGAATGCACGATCGCTGTTTTCAGCCAGCAGCACCGCCGGGCCCTGCAGCAACTGATTGTCGTGGTAGACGCGCGCGCCCAGCTTGCTGCGCAACCAGGTATGGAAGAACGCCTGTTCCAGGCGTGCGTTGAAGTAGGTGCGCCAGCGAAGCTCCAGGTGGTTCAGCAAGGGGAGCAACAGTTGTTCGCACAGGGTCACGGCCGGGTACAGTGCCATCGCCTGGTTGAGCTGGTGGTCAAGGGTGCGCTGCGACAGGTTGGCAATGGCCTCCAGCATCTGCACCTGCCTGGCTTGCCAGTCGCTTTGGGGCGGCGTACCCAGCGGTTTGTCGAGCAGCTCGCCCACCTGGCTGACCGACGCGCCGCGCTGTAACCAGGCCAGGATCGATTCGACGCGCTCAACCTGTTCCACCGGGTACAGGCGATGCCCCTTTGGCGTACGTTGGGGCTTGAGCAGCCCATAGCGGCGTTCCCAGGCACGCAAGGTAACGGGATTGACGCCAGTGCGGCGGGCCAGCTCACCGATAGGCAACAGTACTTCAGACCGCATTGCGCAGCCCCAGGCTTTCAGGGTGCGGCTGCAGGTACGCCTGCTGCTGCAGATACGGGTCGGGGTGGTTGCGCAAGTGGTGCTTGAGCAGGGTCAGCGGCACGACCAAGGGTACGACCCCTTGCTGGTATTGGCCGATCAGTTCCTGTAGCTCGCTTTTGTCCGAAGGCGTAAGGGCATCCTTGAAATAACCGCTCAGGTGCTGCAGCACGTTACTGTGAGTGCCGCGGCTGGCGCAGCGACGCAATGCCTGCATCAGCTCGGAGAAGTACTGCGGGCCCACCACCAGCGGATCATCGTCCTTGCTCAGGGTGCCCAGCATGCGCCCCAGGGTTCGGTAAGCCTGGGGGTTGTTGGCCATCAACAGGTACTTGTAGCGCGAATGGAAATTGACCAGCGCCCCGCGGTTCAGGCCTTCGGCCAGTACCCGCTGCCAGTCGGCGTAGGCATACACCCGGCTGATGAAGTTTTCACGCAGCACGGGGTCATGCAGGCGGCCTTCTTCTTCCACAGGCAGGTCAGGCCGGCGTTCGCAAAATGCCTGAGCGTAGGCACCGCGCCCGCTGTGGAAGGCGGGGTGGCCGTTGTCCTGGTACACCTTTACCCGCTCCAGGCCACAGGAGGGCGACTTCTGCATGAAGATATAGCCGCAGATGTCGTCAAGCTCGTTGGCCATCTGCTCGCCGTAGGCGCGCAAGGGGCCGGTGAGGTCCATGCCGGGGTTGCGCGTGCCCACCACTTCAGGGTGATCCGGGTTACCGACCAGGCGGATCGGGTCTCTGGGCACACCCAGGCCGATTGCAACCTCGGGGCATACCGGGGTCCATTCGAAATGCTCTTCCAGCTGAGCGCGGCACAGGTCGGAGGCCTTGTGGCCACCGTTATAGCGAACGCTGTGCCCGGTCAGGCAGGCGCTGATGGCGATGCGTGGCTTGTGGTGGGTTGCAGGGTCGTGCATGGCTGCCTCCGTTAAACCTGTACGTAAATTTAACCTTGTACAAGTTTATTCCAGCACATCGCTGGCTTCATTGAAACCAGTATTTTGTATATACGCCTTCACTCCAGGTGCTCGAGCAGGCGTCTTGCAGCCTCCTGGCCACTGAGCCAGGCGCCCTCCACGCGCCCCGACAGGCACCAGTCACCGCAGGCGTACAAGCCTTGGTCGGCGTCGGCCAGGGCCCCCCATTCATGGTTGCCACCTGGACGTGCATACAACCAGCGGTGTGCAAGGGCGAACGTCGGTGCAGGCACCACGCAGCCTACCAGCTCGGCGAATTCGCCCCACAGCTGCTCTACCACCTCGTCCTTGGCCAGGTCGATATGTTGCCGGCTCCACGTGGAGGTGGCATGCAGCACCCAGGTGTCCAGCTGCTCGTCACGGCCGGGTTTGCTGCGGTTGCGGGCCAGCCAGTCGAGCGGGTTGTCCTGCACGAAGCACCCTTGCATAGGCGTCTCCAGGGCTGCCTGGAAACCAAGTGCAACGGCCCAGGTGGGCTCCATCTGCACGCCCGCCGCGACGGCGGCGAGCTTGGGCGTGGCCGCCAGTAAAGGCGTTGCCTGGGGGGCCGGCACCGCGATGATCACCCGGCTGTAGGGCCCATGGCTGCACCCCTCGGTGTCCTGCAGGTGCCAATACTGCTTGCCGCGGAACACCTCGGCGATGCGGCAACTGAAATTCACTGTCATGTCTGTCAACAGGCCGCGAGTGATGGCACTCATTCGCGGCACGCCCACCCAGCGGGTCTGCTCATCCGGGGAGGGCGTCAGTTGGCCGTCGCGGTAGTTGTACAGTTGGGGTTTCCACTGGGCGGCCCAGCCGGCCGCCACCCACTGCTGCACCTGGTCGACGAAGCGACGGTCGCGGGCGGTGAAGTACTGCGCGCCCAGATCAAGGGCGCCAGCCTCGCTGCGTTTGCTGGCCATGCGCCCGCCACTGCCGTGCCCCTTGTCGAACAGGTGCACGGTCTGCCCGGCCTTGTGTAGCGCCTGAGCGGCGGACAGGCCGGCGATACCGGCCCCGATGATGGCAATAGGTACAGTCATGATGGCCTCTCAAACCTTGCTATGAGCAGACTACGCTGTCAGGCAAACCTGTACAATCCAGAAAATCTGTATAAGGTTATTCCGCTTCCACGGAAAGGTTGGCCTATGTTTATCGGAGAGCGTCGGGTCCAAAAAGTGCCTTGATGTTAAAAATAGACCACCGCCGTATTCTGCGAGGACACAGCCATGCACATATTGCTGACGGGCGGCACCGGATTGATTGGGCGGCATCTGTGCCGTTACTGGCTTGCACAGGGCCATCGGCTGACGGTGTGGAGCCGCCGCCCGGACCAGGTGCCTGCGCTGTGCGGCAAGGGGGTACGGGGCATTGCCCGGCTGGAGCAGTTACCCGCCGATGAACCGCTGGACGCCGTGGTCAACCTGGCCGGCGCGCCCATCGCTGATTGGCCCTGGACGGCGTCCCGGCGCAACTTGCTGTGGGCCAGCCGTATCACCCTGACCGAACAGTTGCTGGCGTGGCTGGGTAGCCGCGAACAACGGCCGCAGGTATTGATTTCCGGTTCCGCGGTGGGTTGGTATGGCGATGGCGGCGAACGCGAGCTGACCGAAGAATCCCCTCCGGTACGGGAAGACTTTGCCAGCCAGCTGTGCATTGCATGGGAAGAAACCGCCCAACGTTCCCAGGCCCAGGGTATCCGTGTGGTGCTGGTGCGCACCGGGCTGGTGCTGGCCAGCGATGGCGGGTTCCTGTCACGTCTGCGCCTGCCGTTCAAGCTGGGCCTGGGCGGCCCGTTGGGTAACGGCAGGCAGTGGATGCCGTGGATCCATATAGACGACCAGGTCGCCCTGATTGATTTTCTGTTGCAGCATGGCGAAGCCAGCGGTCCTTATAATGCCTGCGCCCCTGAGCCGGTGCGCAACCGTGACTTTGCCCGGGCGCTGGGCAAGGCGTTGCACCGCCCCGCGGTGCTGCCGGTACCTGCACTGCTGCTCAAGGCTGGGCTAGGTGAAATGTCCAGCCTGCTGCTGGGCGGCCAGCGGGCCCGCCCGGCGCGCTTGCTGGCTGCAGGCTACAGCTTTCGCTTCAACGATCTGCAATCGGCGCTGGGCAACCTGTCCAGCCGCCTCTGACTAAGGATGTTGCATGACTGATCACGCCCTGTTGCTGGTCAACCTGGGTTCACCGGCCTCCACCTCGGTAGCCGATGTGCGCCGCTACCTGAACCAGTTTCTGATGGACCCGTATGTGGTCGACCTGCCCTGGCCCATCCGCCGCCTGCTGGTATCGCTGATCCTGATCAAGCGGCCCGAGCAGTCTGCCCATGCCTACGCCTCTATCTGGTGGGATGAAGGCTCGCCACTGGTGGAGCTGACCCGGCGCTTGCAGGCGGCGATGGTCGAGCACTGGCCCCACGGCCCGGTAGAGATTGCCATGCGCTATGGCCAGCCGGCCCTGCCAGACGTGCTGGAACGGCTGGCCGCGCAAGGCGTGCGCAAGGTGACCCTGGCGCCGCTGTATCCACAGTTCGCCGACAGCACCGTCACTACGGTGGTTGAGCTTGCCAAGGACACCATCACCGAGCGCCACCTGCCCCTGCAGATGCGCGTGCTGCAGCCGTTCTATGACCAGCCGGACTACATCGATGCGCTGGTGGCCAGCGCACGGCCGTATCTGCAGCAGGATTACGACCACGTGCTGCTCAGCTTCCATGGCCTGCCGGAGCGGCACCTGAAAAAACTCTACCCCAAGGGCACCCGGCATGACTTGCGGGCAGCCGACTGTTGCGAGGGGGCCAGTGCTGCGGTGCAGGCGGTGTGCTACCGCGGCCAGTGCCTGGCTACTGCCAAAGCCTTTGCGCGCAAGATGGGCATACCCGATGGCAAGTGGTCGGTGTCGTTCCAGTCGCGGTTAGGCCGGGACAAATGGATTGAGCCATACACCGAAACGCGCCTGGACGAACTGGCCAAGGCCGGTGTGAAAAAGCTGCTGGTGATGTGCCCGGCCTTCGTCGCCGACTGCATCGAGACGCTGGAGGAAATCGGCATGCGTGGCAGCGAGCAGTTCATCGAGGCAGGCGGGCGTGAACTGGTGCTGGTGCCCTGCATGAACGACCACCCGGAGTGGGCGAGGGTGCTTGCAGACCTGTGTGAAAAGGCCTGACACTCGGGGTGTGGCAGGCCCTGTTGCCGCTGAGCGCGCAGCAGGGCCTGTTGGTCATTGCTGCCTCAAGGCAACTGGTCATCCAGTTTCTTGTGCTTCCAGGCGTCGTTGCCCGGCAGGATCAGGTTCAGTGCAATAGCCACGATAGCGCACAGGGCGATGCCCTTCAGTCCCCAGTCATCCGGCCCGTCACCAGTGCCCACCAGTACGCCGCCGATACCGAACACCAGCGTCACCGAAACGATCACCAGGTTGCGCGCCTCGGCCAGGTCCACCTTGTGGCGGATCATGGTGTTCAAACCCACGGCGGCAATGGAGCCGAACAGCAGGCACAGAATGCCGCCCATCACAGGGATTGGGATGCTTTGCAGCAGGGCGCCGAACTTGCCGATGAAGGCCAGGGTAATAGCGAACAGCGCAGCCCAGGTCATGATCTTCGGGTTGTAGTTCTTGGTCAGCATCACCGCGCCAGTCACCTCGGCGTAGGTGGTGTTGGGCGGCCCGCCAAACAGGCCGGCTGCTGTGGTGGCCAGGCCGTCACCGAGCAGCGTGCGGTGCAGCCCGGGCGTTTTCAGGTAGTCACGGCCGGTCACGCTGCCCACCGCGATAACGCCACCAATGTGTTCGATTGCCGGCGCCAGGGCGACCGGGACGATAAACAGGATGGCCTGCCAGTTGAACGCCGGGGCGGTGAAGTTGGGCAGCTCCAGCCAGGGTGCAGCGGCGATCTTGGCGGTATCGACCACGCCAAAGGCAAACGACAGGGCAAACCCCACCAGCACACCCGCAATGATCGGCACCAAGCGGAAGATGCCTTTGCCGAATACCGCCACGATCAGGGTGGTGAGCAACGCTGGCATGGAGATAAGCATGGCGGTTTTATAAGGCAGCAGCACGCTGCCATCACCAGCCTTGCCCATCGCCATGTTGGCCGCGATCGGTGCCATGGCCAGGCCAATGGAGATGATCACCGGGCCGATCACCACGGGCGGTAGCGTGCGGTCGATGAAGCCGGTGCCTTTGATTTTTACCATCAGCCCCATGAAGGTGTACACGAAACCCGCGGCCATCACGCCGCCCATGGTTTCGGCCAGGCCAAACTGGCCTTTGGCGAGGATGATAGGGGTGATGAAGGCAAAGCTCGAGGCCAGGAACACAGGTACCTGGCGGCCGGTGACCAGCTGGAACAGCAGCGTGCCGATGCCTGCGGTGAACAGTGCGACGTTCGGGTCCAGGCCGGTGATCAAGGGCATCAGCACCAGCGCTCCGAATGCCACGAAGAGCATCTGCGCGCCCGAAACGACCTGGCGCCAGAGCGGGTCGTTGAAGCCGTCCTGCATGGTCAGGCGTCCTTCTGCTTGGTGCCGAAGATCTTGTCACCGGCATCACCCAGGCCCGGCACGATGTAGCCGTGCTCGTTCAGGCGCTCGTCGATGGAGGCGGTGAAGATCTGCACGTCCGGGTGGGCTTTCTCGACCACCTGGATGCCCTCGGGGGCGGCGACCAGGACCATGGCGCGGATTTCCCGGCAACCGGCCTTTTTCAGCAAGTCGATGGTCGCGACCATGGAGCCGCCAGTTGCCAGCATCGGGTCGATGATCAGTGCCAGGCGCTGGTTGATATCGGGCGCGAGTTTTTCCAGGTAAGTGTGTGCTTCGAGGGTTTCTTCGTTGCGGGCCACGCCGACGGCGCTGACCTTGGCACCCGGTACCAGGCTGAGCACGCCGTCGAGCATGCCGATACCGGCACGCAGAATCGGCACGACGGTAATTTTCTTGCCGGCGATTTTCTCTACCGCAACCTTGCCACACCAGCCGTCGATCTCGTAGGTTTCGAGGGGCAGGTCCTGGGTGGCTTCATAGGTCAGAAGGGCGCCGACTTCCTGGGCGAGTTCGCGAAAGTTCTTGGTGCTGATGTCGGCACGGCGCATGAGGCCGAGCTTGTGGCGGATCAGCGGGTGGCGGATCTCACGGGTGGGCATAGGGGGCTCCGAAAGGCGGGCAAAAAAACCGCGCTAGATTAATCTATTCAGCCTGTGCTGTCGTCTGATCATTCTGCACGTTAGTCCATAAACGCTTGATCTGTGGCGAGCGGATGCGTACCTTTGCCCGCTTTTCCAAAATGCCCCCCTGGAGAGCGCAATGTCCGCCGATCTCGAGCATATTCGCCAAGTGATGCGTGAAGCCGACTGCCTGTATACCGAAGCCGAAGTCGAGGCGGCGATCGCCAAGGTCGGCGAGCAGATCTGCAAGGACCTGCATGACAAGAACCCGGTGGTGTTCTGCGTGATGAACGGTGGCCTGATCTTCTCCGGTAAGCTGCTGACGCACCTGCAGTTCCCGCTTGAGGCCTCGTACCTGCATGCCACCCGTTACCGCAACCAGACCAGCGGCGGCGAGCTGTTCTGGAAGGCCAAGCCAGAGGTATCGTTCATCGATCGCGACGTGCTCATCGTCGATGACATCCTCGACGAAGGCCACACCCTCAGCGCCATCATCGAGTTCTGCAAGCACGCCGGTGCGCGCACGGTGCACACCGCGGTACTGATCGACAAGGAACACGACCGCAAGGCCAGCCCCGACCTCAAAGCCAACTATGTCGGTCTGCCTTGCATCGACCGATACATCTTCGGTTATGGCATGGACTACAAAGGTTACTGGCGCAACGCCAACGGCATTTTTGCCGTCAAAGGCATGTAACACGGCGCCAGCCTCACGGCCCTGGTACAGCATGCTAGAGTGCTCCTTCATGCCAAGGAGCCTTACATGCGTGCGATTCTCCCGTTCCTGCTGGCGGTCAGCCTGCCCCTGGCCGCCGCACCGATGCACAGCCAGTTCCTTCCGCCTGACGACCAGGCCTTGCGCCAGCAGGCGCCCACCGGCCAGCAATTGCTTCAGGTGACCGACTACGCCGTGGTGGTGGGTGCCCAGCGCCAGTCCGACCAACAGCCCATCCCCATCACCTCCACCTTGCAGGTGCGCCTGAAAGGCAAGCCATTGAGCAAGGGTGCCACCATCACCCAGGTGCTGTTGACCTTCGATGGAGAGGCCGCCAAAAGCCTGAAAAAGCCGGTGTACGACGAGAAAACCAAGACCCTTGGCCTGAACTACCCCGTCAGCGACTACAGGGTGATCATGGACCTGCTGCGCAACGAGACGGTGTATGTGCAGTTTCTGACCTACGGTAACGGCCATATCTGGGCTGACCTGCACACAGGTACCGTACGTACGCGTTGAGGCGCGCTGGCTGCGGGGGGTACACTGCCGGCCTTCGAAATCCCGTGATGGTCCAGTTGGAGTCGGCAATGCGTAAAGACAAGAAACAGGTAATCGGTGACGAAATCAGCGACGACTACATCAAGTCGTTTCTTCAGTTTGAGCCGGCAGATGGTGTGACTTCGCCGTCGCTGCACAAGCTGGTTAAAGCCTACCGTGGCCTGCGCGTCGATGATTTCCAGCGTTTTGTGGGCTTCTTTGTGGCAGCCGGCCTGGACCTGGACGGCAAGGACGAGCACGGCAAGACCTTCGTTGAGCAGATCGCCGACCAGCGTAACGCGCCCGAATACATTGAGATTATCGACAACGCACGTGCGTAAGCGGAAGGGTTGGGGCTGCAACGCAGCCCCAGTCAGTAATCACGCGTAGTGCTTGGCCGCCGGGCTGTCTTCAGCCAGGTCCAATGCTGCGTCGTTGTCCGCGCTGATCTTGTGATACAGCGCCGCGTCGGTTGCCAGGGTCTTTTCCCGTGCCGGGAAGATTTCCTTGAGCTTGGCAGCCCATGCACCCTTGGCCTGGTCCGGGAAGCAGCGCTCGATCAGCTCAAGCATGATCGACACCGTCACCGAAGCGCCAGGCGATGCGCCCAGCAGCGCTGCGAGGCTGCCGTCCTGGGCTGCCACCAGCTCGGTGCCGAACTGCAGCACGCCGCCTTTTTTCGGGTCTTTCTTGATGATCTGCACCCGTTGGCCGGCCACTTCCAGGCGCCAGTCTTCGGCCTTGGCGTGTGGGTAGAAGCGGCGCAATGACTCCAGGCGCTGCTCCATCGACTGCATCACTTCGCTGACCAGGTACTTGGTCAGGTCCATGTTGTCGCGGGCCACCGCCAGCATAGGGCCGATGTTGCCCATGCGCACCGACAGGGGCAGGTCCATCAGCGAGCCGTGCTTCAGGAACTTGGTGGTAAAGCCTGCATAGGGGCCGAACAGCAGGGATTTCTTGCCATCGACCACCCGGGTGTCGAGGTGCGGCACCGACATGGGCGGTGCGCCCACGGCAGCCTGGCTGTAGACCTTGGCCTGGTGCTGGCTGACGATCTCCGGGTTGTCGCAGCGCAGCCACTGGCCACTCACGGGGAAGCCGCCGAAGCCTTTGCTCTCTGGAATGCCGGAAGCCTGCAGCAGGGGCAGGGCAGCGCCACCTGCGCCCAGGAAGACGAAGCGCGCGTCCACCTCACGGCTACCACCGCTGTTGACGTCCTTGATGCTCACGGTCCAGCCGTCGCCGTTACGGCGCAGGCCCACCACCTTCTTGCAGTACTTGACCTGCGCGTCGGGCGCATCGCCCAGCAGCTTGAGCAGCTTGTTGGTCAGTGCGCCGAAGTTCACGTCGGTGCCCTTGAGCACACGGGTGGCGGCGATGTGCTGGTCGGCTGGGCGCCCCGGCATCATCAGCGGCATCCACTCGTTCATCACGGCCTTGTCTTCGGTGTATTCCATGTCGGCGAAGGCGTGGTGCTGCTTGAGCAGCTCGTAGCGCTTCTTGAGGAATGCGACACCCTTGTCACCCTCGACATAGCTCAGGTGCGGGACCGGGTTGACGAATGCGCGTGCCGGCCCGAAGTTGCCCTTTTTGCTCAGGTAGGCCCAGAACTGGCGGGACACCTCGAACTGGGTATTGATGTGCACCGCCTTCTTGATGTCGATGCTGCCATCGGCGGCCTGGGGCGTATAGTTGAGCTCGCACAGGCCAGCATGGCCGGTGCCTGCGTTGTTCCACGGGTTGGAACTCTCTGCGGCTCCAGAGTCCATCGCCTCGACGACCTCGAGCTTGAGGCCCGGGTCAAGCTCCTTGAGCAGTACGGCCAGGGTGGCACTCATGATGCCCGCGCCTACCAGTACTACATCAACCGATTCGTTCTGCGCCATTTACCGCGTCTCCACACTCTACAGCTACCTAATTGACAGCACGGCATACCGGGTTCGCCAGGATCGCCATGTCCGACTTTTCGCAGTTCTTGAAGCGTTCGCGGACACCGCCAGTCAGTCTTGGGGTTGCTACATTGAACCCTGTTTGCCATGGGTGCGGCAATTCGACTTATGGTCAAGGTGTCGTGCGTGCGATATGGAACGGCTCAGACACGCATCCGGGATGAGGGTTCTTGCCGCCTGTTCAGGGCTGTTCGGGACACATCTGCTGCTTTTGCACATGCCAGATTGTTCATTTGCTCGCCACACTCTTGTGAAGTAGTGAAAACCGTTTTTTCCACGCTCTTTTGGAGACGTGAACCTCAAAAGGGGACTGCGCGATGGCAACCCGCAGGTTCATGCAGTGTGAAGGGCCGGAAAAGCAGGCACGACAGCCGATGCAAGACCTGAGTGGAAGGCTCTCTGTGGGCGAGGCGGGTGAAGTTGCCGGGGTCAGACGGCGAGTGCGGGGCCCGATCAGGAGACGTCCTTATAATCGGGGGGAGATTATAGCGATGTCGCGGGGAGAAATGTCGTCAATTCGTGGTTTTATTGCAGCGTTTTTCAAGCTGCGAGGATGCGCTGATGCCAGGGGCGGCTTGCACGGTTGCAAACCCGGGCGCTGGCCGGCAGTTCGCGGCCCAGCCAGGCAAGGTGGATATCGTGAACCTGTACCCAGCCGCCGCCGCTGGGTAGCTGCCGGCATTGCATGAAGGCCAGGCATTTGCCCGTGCCGTCGAGCCGGGCGTAGGCGTTGCCGGGTTTACGTTGCAGTAGCAGGTTCCAGAGCGAAGCCATGGCAGGTGTCCTGTGCAGTGAGGCCTGGCGCAAGCATAAGGGGTAGCCGATTAAACGATTGTGACAGCGCGCACTGGCCTCGCATGCCGCTTGCAGGCCAGGCCCCGCCGCTAGGTATACTGTGCACCTTCGCCGCACTTTCTGGAGAAACGCGCATGTTGCAACGTCTGTTGTTCGGTTTGATCGCCGTAGCCAGCCTCAGCCTGGTCGGCTGTGCCCACAGTCCGCAACAACTCAGCCCACAACCCAAACTGACCGCGCCGCTTGCTCCGGTGGGCAATGGCCAGCCAGTGGTGGTGCGTGTGGTCGATGGCCGGCCGTCGCCGTCCCTGGGGACGCGCGGTGGCATGTACCCGGAAACCAGCACCATCAGCGTCAACGCCAATGACGTGGTGCCCAAGCTGCAGGCCCAAGCCGAAGCCGCCGTGCGCCTGCTGGGCTTTACCCCCACTTCTGGTGCAGGCAGTGCGCCGCAGCTGACCGTGACCCTGGCTGAGCTCAAGTACCAGTCCCCCAAAGACAACCTGTACGTGACCGAAGCCACCATTGGCGCCACCTTCCGCGCCGATGTCAGCAACAACGGCCGCCGCTACAGTGGCCGCTATGGTGCTTCGCTGGACCAGCGGTTTGGCATGGCCCCCAACCAGGACACCAACACCCAGCTGGTGGGCGATGTACTGAGCGATGCGCTGACCCGTCTGTTCAAGGACCCAAGCATCGGCCAGACGCTGGCGCGGTAATCTGTGGCTTCGCAGGCCCCCAACCGCTGCCCCCACACAGGGCAGCGGTTTTTTTGCCTCTGCGGTGCTCAGGCCGCTTCGATGTGAAAGTCCAGCACGCTGATACCGGTGCCGGTGTCCACCTCTGGCCAATGGTCATGCATGTGCCCGCCGAGGGCGCAGTAAACCAGCCACTGGCGATCTTGCACGTTGATGGCGAAACCGTCGATCAATGCCTGTTGCTCGTCGCTCTGAGCGACCAGATAGAGGCGGTCCTGGTTTTCGGCGTGCAGCATGAACGGGCTCCGGTTCGTTGAAAGGCCGACAGGGTGGCCTGTTCTGATGACGAACGCGTGACAGGTGAAATTAAATGAGGAAGGGGCGCGCGCTGCGCCCCACGCAGGGGATCAGGCTACGGGTGCCTGCTGCTTGACCTGGTACTGGTTGCGCACAGGGGTCGCATACTGCAGCACCAGGTAAGGCTGCTGCTCGGGCGGGCAGGCATCCAGGCGGCGCTGCCACTCCTCTTTGGCCTTGGCCAGTTCGTCGGCCGGGAACACCTTGTCGGCGGCGGGCACCTGCAGGGTATCGTCCTTGTCTGCCCACATCGCGTAGGCCAGGTAGTGCACCGGGAACAACCGGTAGCCGGCCAGAATCTGCCGGTCGACTGCAGCAGCCAGTTGCTTGGCGTCTTCGTGGTACTCGGTGACCGGCGCGGCAAAGTTGATGTGCACCCGGCCCTTGTAGCCGGTGATGCCCTTGGCGATGCTCTGGTCGTCCTCGCCTGGCGCCTTCTTGTAGGTGCCGGTGGTGGCGCGGATATACAGTTCGCGAGCCTTGGCCTGGTCGCAGGGGTCGTATTCGTAGCTGATCGAAACAGGCGTCAGGTTCAGGCTCTGGATGACCGCACCGAAGGCTTCGTCCTTGCGGCTCATGTGGAACATCTTGAGGATGGCCGAGTCGGTGCGATCGTCACCGTCCTTGGCGCGGCCTTCGGCCTGGGCGATCCAGATCGAAGTGGCATCGTTGCGGATGGAGTGGTTGATGTAGGCCGAGAGCAACTGGTAGGCCGCCAGCTTCTCGCGGCGCCCGGTGATGGACCGGTGCACGATGAAGCTTTTGTTCAGGCGCATCATGTCGCTGACGAACGGCTTCTGCAGCAGGTTGTCGCCGATGGCAATGCGCGGGGTCGGCAGGCCAGCGTGGTACACCGCGTAATTGACGAAGGCCGGGTCCATCACGATGTCGCGATGGTTGGCCAGAAACAGATAGGCAGTGCCAGCCTTGAGTTGCTCGACCCCGGTATAGGTGACGCCATCGGTAGCACGGTCGATTGTCTGGTCGACGTAGTACTCCACCTTGTCCTGCAAGGTGGAAACGCAGGTCACACCGGCGAATTCCTTGCGCAGGCGCCGGGCGATCAGCGGTTTGAGCAACCAGCCGAAAGCGCCGGCCGCAAGGGGGAAACGGAAGTGCGTGAGAATATCGAGAAATGCCGGGTCGCTGAACAGCCTTGCCAGCACGGCAGGGACCTCAGCGTCGTCGTAGGGTCGGATGGCATCGAATTCGCCCATCATGCTCTCTTGTTGGAAACGGCTAGGGTAATAAGGTAGGGGCGGGCTCCGAAAAACGGCTCGGACGCACACGGGCCCTGTAAACAGACCGGCAATTATACGCATAAGTCACCGCGGAGGCCCCGATGCTGGAAACCGACTTCTATGATTGCCCGTATTGTGGCGAGCGGGTGGAAACCACCGTCGACCTCTCGGCGGGTGATCAGGTTTACACTGAGGACTGCCAGGTGTGCTGCCAGCCGGTGATCTTCAGCTTGCAGGTGCACGATGACGAATGGATGCTCGATGTCAGACGTGAGGACGATGCGTGATGCGGCGTATCTACGAACCCGAAAACCTGCTTGAGGCGGAAATGCTGGCCGGTATGCTGGCCAGCGAGGGGGTGCGCGCACATCTGGTGGGCCGCGACCTGGTGGGCGCAGCCGGTGAATTGCCGATTCACGGTCTGCTGGGCCTGGCGGTGGACGATGAGCACGCCGAGTACGCACGGCAGTTGATCGATGCGTACAATGACGCCCAGCCGATGGTTGGCGACGAACCGGAGAGTTTCCCCGGTACCTTGATCTGCTAGGTTCAGAATTCCCCCATGTGTGGACGTTATGCCCTGTTTCGCTGGCCTCAGGCACTGGCCAGCCTGCCAGGCTTCCCGGTCGGTCACCCCGCCCAATGGAACATTTCGCCGGGTGCCTCGGTGCTCATCCAGCGCCAGCTCGAGGGTGGGCCGGAGGTGGCGAGGGTGCGCTGGGGCTTGACGCCCGCCTGGCTGACCGACCTGTCACGTACCCCTGCCCATGCCCGGGCCGAAACCCTGGCCGAACAGCCGATGTTCCGCGAAGCCTTTCGCCAGCGCCGCTGCCTGATGCCGGCCAACGGCTTTTACGAATGGCGTGGCAGCGTGCGCAAACGGCCCTACTGGCTAACGCCAGGCGAGGGGGCGTCGTTGTACTTCGCGGCCATCTGGGAGGCGTACCCGGTGCAGGGCCAGGTGTGGTTGAGTTGCGCGGTGGTGACGCAGGCCGCGGTGAACCAGCGCCGGCCCCTGATACTGGACGAAGCGGGGCGCGAAGCCTGGCTGGACCCGCTGACACCACTGAGCCGCCTGCAGGAGTTGCTGGCGAGCCCGCCTGCGCCCCTGCGCGAGCGCGCCTTGGCCCATTTCGTCAACGACCCGAAGCTGGATGCCCCGGAGTGCTTGACCCCGGCCTGATGCGATCCAAAGGTGCACGATCAGGTGGGCTGGTGTACGCCCACCGATACCTGCGGCCGCGTCTACGTGGGTAAATTCTTACCTGCGGCTATGGCGGGCAACCCTTGAGTCATCCTAGGATACGGCGCATGTCGAAAGGGAGTGATTTCATGCGTAAAGGTTTAGTCGTCAGCCTGCTGAGTGCTGGCATCCTGCTGGCTGGTTGCCAGGCGGTGAACACCACCAGTGGCGGCTCCGTGGGTGTAGAGCGCAAGCAGTACATGTTCAGCATGCTGTCGCCCGATGAAGTGAACAAGATGTACGCCCAGTCTTATCAGCAGACCCTGGGCGAGGCCTCCAGCAAAGGGCTGCTGGACAAGTCCAGCGCCGATGCCCGGCGCGTACAGGCCATTGCCAACCGCTTGATCGCCCAGGCCCCCAAGTTCCGGCCCGATGCCGCCCAGTGGAACTGGGAAGTCAACGTGATCAAGAGTGACGAACTCAACGCCAACTGCGGCCCGGGCGGCAAGATCATTGTCTACACCGGCCTGATCGATCAGCTCAACCTCAACGACGCCGAGATCGCCGCCGTAGTAGGCCACGAGATCGCCCACGCCCTGCGTGAACACAGCCGCGAGGCAATGTCCAAAGCCTACGGCGTGCAAATGGCCCGTTCCGGTGCCGGTGCCCTCCTGGGCCTCGGCCAGGACAGCATGGCCCTGGCCGACACCGTGGTGAACTACGCCATGACCCTGCCCAACAGCCGTGCCAACGAAAACGAAGCCGACCTGATCGGCCTTGAGTTGTCGGCCCGCGCCGGCTACGACCCTAACGCAGCCATCACCTTGTGGAACAAGATGAGCAAGGCTTCGGAAGGGGCGCCGCCTGAGTTCATGAGCACTCACCCCGCATCGGCCAGCCGCATTGCCTCGCTGCAGGCCGCCATTCCGAAGGTGATGCCGCTGTACCAGGCTGCTGCCAAGCCATAAAAACCGTGCAAGCCGCCCGCAGATGCCGGCGGCTTGCAGCCCCTTCAGCCCACCCAGCCGCTGGCCTTCATGGCCGAATACACCGCGACGATGGCCAGCACGAAGAACGCAGCCGCTGCCAGGCGGCGGATCAGCGTCAACGGCAGTTTGTCTGCAGCGAAGTTGCCCGCCAGCACTACGGGTACGTTGGCGATCAGCATGCCCAGCGTGGTGCCGACGATCACCATGATCAGGTGCGGGTATTGTGCGGCCAGCATCACCGTGGCCACTTGGGTCTTGTCACCGATTTCGGCCAGGAAGAAGGCGATGAGGGTGGTCAGGAACGGGCCGAAGCGGCGCGCCGGGTTCTCGTCGTCGTCCATCTTGTCCGGTACCAGTGTCCACAGTGCGGTGGCGGTGAAACTTGCGGCAAGGATCCAGTGCAGGGCGGCGTCGCTGAAGAAACTGCCAAACCACGCACCTACTGCGCCGGCCGCAGCATGGTTGGCCAGTGTGGCGGCAACGATACCGGCAATGATCGGCCACGGTTTACGAAAACGCGCGGCAAGAATGAGCGCAAGCAATTGCGTCTTGTCGCCGATTTCGGCAAGCGCAACGATGGCGGTGGGGACCAACAGAGATTCCAGCATCAGGATTCCTACGGGGGCGGGTCGACACGGCTATGACACGTACAGCCTTCCCGCCCCGGGTAAGGTGTGCGTGTCATAGGTCTTGTCAAACCCTGGATCTGTCTGCGCAGATCTGGCCATGCAAGGGTGCATGGTGGGTCGCACGCGCCATGGTCTGTGGACCAAGTGTGTTGACGCGTACCGGGCGAGCGGGTGGCTCGCGGGAGACTACTCCCCTAGGACGGAGCGGATTCTGCCTAGGCGAAACGGTTTCGGCAAGCGTTGTTTTCAGCCACGTGTCGCCTGATAAATCCGAAACCCATCCGCTTCGTCGCGTACCCGGCAGTTGCCCAGCGCCGCTTCGATCAGCGGTTGGTAGCGCAGAAAACTGTTGGCAACCAGGCGAATTTCGCCACCTTTTCGCAGGTGTTCGGCGGATTTTTTCAGCATGGTTTCCGAGGCGTGGTAGTCGGTGTGTACGCCGGTATGGAACGGTGGATTGCTCAGCAACAGGCTCAGGTCAAAAGGCGCTGCGTCGATCCCGTCACCATGAATGACCTCGCCCTCAAGGCCATTGTCAGCCAGGGTCAGGCGGCTGGCGGCAACGGCAAAGGCGTCCACGTCCAGCAGTGTAAGGCGGCTTTGTGGATAGCGCCGTTTCACGGCAGCACCCAGCACGCCCGCACCACAACCGAAGTCCAGTACATGGCCGTCCGGCACCCCATCGAGGTGCTTGAGCAACAGGGCGGTGCCCCGGTCCAGGCGGCCATGGCTGAACACGCCCGGCAGGCTGGTGACGCGCAAGGGGCCGTCTGGCAGGTCCAGCTCGAAACGTTGCGCCAGGCTTTCAAGCGGCTGCGCCTGGGGCGCCTGTTCGACGGTGACCTGCCAGAGCTGGCAGTGCCGGGCGCTGTCGAGCTTGCGAGGTTTGCCAAAGGCCTGCAACTGCCTGGATACGGCCTCGATACCCCCGCGTTTTTCCCCCACCACGTACAGTTCGCCGCCCGCCAACGGTGCAGCCAGCGCATTGAGCAGGTAGGCAGCCAGTTCGCGTGACTTGGGCAGGAACAGCACGGCCGCAGTGAACGCCACGGCCGGTGGTTCCACCCCGCAGTGGCTGCGCATTGCGTAACGGCTGGCCAAGGCTGCATGGTCGCCGGCGTGCCAGGTCCAGGCATGGGCTTCAGGCAACTGGCCGAGCAGGTTGTCAGCCGGTGCTCCGGCTATCAGCAGCGGGCCTTGGAACAGCTCTGCCTGGCGGAGCAACACTTGACTACGCGGGTCCATGGACGAGGCCTCCGGAAAAAGTGGCGCAGTGTACCAGAGGCGCCACGTTGGCTCAGCTGACCACTCGCCGCGCCTGCCCGGCGAAGAAGGCCTGAGCGTTTTCGGCCAGCTGCCCGACGATGCGCTGGCGGGCTTCCACCGCGCCCCAGGCGCTGTGGGGCGTGATGATCAGGCGTGGGATGCCGGGCTCGAGCAGTGGGTTGCCGTGAGCCGGCGGCTCGACGCTGAGCACGTCGGTAGCCGCCCCGCCCAGGTGGCCACTGCGCAGGGCATCGGCCAGCGCCTGCTCGTCGATCAAACCGCCTCGGGCAGTGTTCACCACCAGGGCGCCGGGCTTGAGCAGCGCCAGCTCGCGGGCACCGATCATGTGCCGGGTCTGTTCGTTGAGCGGGCAGTGCAAGGTCAGGGCATCGACCTGAGGCAGCAGCTCATCGAGCGGCAGGCGGTCGTTGCGGCTGGGTCGCCCGGGTATCTGCCCGCTCAGCACGCGCATGCCAAACGCCTCGGCCAGCCGCGCCACCGCGCCACCCAGCTCCCCATGGCCCAGCAGGCCGAGGGTTTTACCCTCCAGTTCGACGATGGGGAAGTCCAGCAGGCAGAACTGGCTGGCCTGGGCCCAGCGGCCTTCACGCACGGCCTGCTGGTAGTCGCACAGGCGGGTGGCCAGTGCCAGCAACAGGGCCAGGGTATGCTGGGCCACTGAAGGGGTGCCGTAGCCCTGGCAGTTGCAAACGGTGATGCCTTGCGCATGCGCAGCGGCCAGGTCGACGTTGTTGGTGCCCGTGGCAGCCACCAGAATCAGCTTCAGCTGCGGGTTGGCAGCCAGTGTTGCGGCATCCAGTACCACCTTGTTGCTGATGACCGCGGTTGCCCCTTGCAGGCGCTCTGCCACGTGCTCCGGGCGGGTGGCCGCGAACAGTTCGAAGGTGTCGAACTGCTGCTTCAGGGGCGAGAGGTCAAGGTCGCCAAGGTCAAGGGAGTGGTGGTCGAGAAACACGGCGTGACGCGGGCTGGGCATGGAGTTCTCCGGGGGCTGATCGCAGGCTTCAACCCAGTGTCCAGCCCCTTGCAACCGCCCGTCAACGCCCACCCCTCAACACCTGCGCCTGGCAAATCATTCCTTCGGCTGATTTGGCTGTCATATCGGCGCACTACAGTAACGGCCACACGTTTCCAGCCTGCTGCTCAATGAAAGGGATATTTATGTTGCAGACCCGCATCATCAAGCCCGCCGAGGGCGCCTATGCGTACCCGCTGCTGATCAAGCGCCTGCTGATGTCTGCAAGCCGCTACGAGAAAACCCGCGAAATCGTCTACCGGGACACCCTGCGCCTGACCTACCCGCAGCTCAACGAACGTATTGCACGGCTGGCCAACGTGCTGACCGCCGCCGGCGTGAAGGCCGGTGATACCGTGGCGGTGATGGACTGGGACAGCCACCGTTACCTGGAGTGCATGTTCGCCATTCCCATGATCGGGGCGGTGGTGCACACCATCAACGTGCGCCTGTCGCCCGAGCAGATCCTCTACACCATGAACCACGCCGAAGACCGCCTGGTGTTGGTCAACAGTGATTTTGCAGGCCTCTACCAGTCCATTGCCGGCCAATTGACCACGGTCGAGCGCACGGTACTGCTGACCGACGATGCGGCCAGCCAAGCCACGTTGCCGAGCATGGAGGGCGAATATGAACAACTGCTGGCCGCTGCCAGCCCGCACTACGACTTTCCTGATTTCGACGAAAACTCGGTGGCCACCACGTTCTACACCACCGGTACCACGGGCAACCCCAAGGGGGTGTATTTCACCCACCGGCAACTGGTGCTGCACACGCTGGCCGAAACGTCGGTGACCGGCAGTATCGACAGCGTGCGCCTGATCGGCAGCGATGACGTGTACATGCCGATAACCCCCATGTTCCATGTGCATGCCTGGGGCATCCCTTATGCCGCCACCATGCTGGGCATGAAGCAGGTGTACCCCGGCCGCTACGAGCCAGAAATGCTGGTCAGGCTGTGGCGTGAAGAACGGGTCACGTTCTCTCACTGCGTGCCTACCATCTTGCAGATGCTGCTGAACTGTCCAAGCGCCCAGGGGCAGCACTTTGGTGGCTGGAAGATCATCATTGGCGGCAGTGCCTTGAACCGCTCGTTGTACGAGGCTGCCCTGGCCCGCGGCATACAGCTCACGGCGGCGTATGGCATGTCCGAAACCTGCCCGCTGATTTCTGCGGCCCACCTCAACGATGAACTGCGTGCCGGCAGCGAAGATGAACGGGTCAGCTACCGCATCAAGGCCGGCGTGCCGGTGCCCTTGGTGGAAGCTGCCATTGTCGACGGTGAAGGCAAGTTCCTGCCTGCCGATGGCGAAACCCAGGGGGAGCTGGTACTGCGCGCACCCTGGCTGACCCAGGGCTACCTGAACGAACCCGAGAAGAGCGAGGCCCTGTGGCAAGGCGGCTGGCTGCACACGGGTGACGTCGCCACCCTCGACAGCATGGGTTTCATCGATATCCGCGACCGCATCAAGGATGTGATCAAGACGGGCGGCGAGTGGGTATCTTCGCTGGACCTCGAAGACCTGATCAGCCGGCACACGGCGGTTCGCGAGGTCGCGGTGGTCGGGGTGGCCGACCCACAGTGGGGGGAACGGCCATTCGCCCTGCTGGTACTCAGGGAAGGGCAGGCGGTCGATGCCAAGGCACTCAAAGACCATTTGAAGCCGTTCGTGGAGCAAGGGCAGATCAACAAGTGGGCCATTCCAAGCCAGATCGCCGTTGTTACTGAAATTCCCAAGACCAGTGTCGGCAAACTCGACAAGAAACGTATCCGCCAGGACATCGTCCAGTGGCAAGCCAGCAACAGTGCGTTTCTTTCCACCTTGTAACGGGGCGGTAACCGGGGTGCCTGCGGCAATCTGCCCGGGGGTAACCCGCGTGGCAGAGCGCCTGGCGCCTTGCCAAACGGCGCAAATGCGCCATCCTTGAGCACTGCCAGCCTGCACGCGGAGCAAACACCAGCGGGTTGGCGGCATGGAGCGCAAATCACACTTTAGAGGGATCAAGCGCCTGTGCCTTGCTGGCTATAGTCGGGGTCAGGGGCTTTTCGGGAGGGGAGGGTACGCAGGCGCACGCTTGCATGCCGGTCGTTCAGGCCATTCCTGAAGGGACTCACTGCCATAACAAAAAAGTACATGGAGTAGCGTCGATGAAATCTGCAAACCCGTTCTGGCGCAGGGCCAGGTTGCCCATGGCCGTCAGCCTTGCTTCCACGCTCGCCGGCCCAGCATTCGCAGTCAGCTTCAACATTGGTGAAATCGAAGGCCAGTTCGACTCGTCGCTCTCCATAGGCGCCAGCTGGTCGACCGCCAACCCCAACCGCAACCTCATCGGGGTCAACAACGGCGGCAAGGGCCTGTCGCAAACCTCTGACGATGGCCACCTGAACTTCAAGAAGGGCGAAACCTTCTCCAAGATCTTCAAGGGTATTCACGACCTGGAGCTCAAGTACGGCGACACCGGCATCTTTGTGCGCGGCAAGTACTGGTACGACTTTGAACTCAAGGACGAGCACCGCCAGTTCAAGGACATCAGTGATTCCAACCGCAAGGAGGGCGCCAAGTCGTCCGGTGCCGAACTGCTCGACGCCTTTGTCTACCACAACTACTCCATCGGCGACCAACCGGGCTCGGTGCGCCTGGGCAAGCAAGTGGTGAGCTGGGGCGAAAGCACCTTCATCGGCAGCGGTATCAACGCCATCAACCCCATCGACGTGTCGGCGTTTCGCCGGCCCGGGGCCGAGATCAAGGAAGGCCTGATCCCGGTCAACATGTTCTATATCTCCCAGAGCCTCACCGACAACCTGTCAGCCGAGGCGTTCTACCAGCTTGAGTGGGACCAGACGGTTGTCGACAACTGCGGCACCTTCTTCTCCCAGCCAGACATCATTGCCGACGGCTGCAACAATAACCTGCGCGTGCTCAACAGCAGTCGCACAGTGCCGGCAGCAGCCCGCCAGTTCCTGGCCACACGGGGTGTGAACATCAACGAGGAAGGGGTGATGGTGCGCCGGGGCGGCGACCGCGATGCCCGTGACAGCGGGCAGTTCGGTGTGGCCATGCGCTACATGTTCGAACCGCTGGACACCGAGTTCGGTGCCTACTTCATGAACTACCACAGCCGTGCGCCGATCTTCAGCGCCACCGGCGCATCCCCCTCGGTGTTCGCCGCCATCCCGACCCTGCCCGCGCAATTGCGCGCCCTGGCGCCGCTGATCGTTGCCGGCAACTCGCAGTACTTCGTGGAATACCCCGAAGACATCCGCCTGTATGGCCTGAGCTTCTCCACCACACTGCCCACCGGTACAGCGTGGAGTGGTGAACTCAGCTACCGCCCCAACGCACCGGTGCAGTTGAACACCACCGATATTCTGTTTGCCGGTGTACGCCCGCTGGGCGGCGCACTCAGTAATGCTTCGCTGCTTACCGGCACCCCGGGCCAGGACCTGCATGGCTATCGCCGCAAGGAAGTCACCCAGTTCCAGACTACCCTCACGCACTTCTTCGACCAGGTGATGGGCGCCAGCCGCATGACCGTGGTGGGTGAGGTGGGCGTGACCCACGTCGGTGGCCTGGAAAGCGCCTACGACACCCGCTATGGCCGCGACCCGGTTTACGGCCCAGGCCCGCTGCCTTCTACCGGTGGCGCCAATACCTGCCAGGCACTCAACGCCAGCACCATCGCCGGTGCCGGGCCGGGCAGCTCCACGGCCAACCTGAACCGCAAGTGTGAAAACGACGGCTACACCACCAGCACTTCCTGGGGTTACCGCGCCCGCGTGATCTGGGATTACCCGGACGTGTTCGCCGGGGTCAACCTCAAGCCCAGCGTGGCCTGGTCCCATGATGTGTCCGGTTACTCGCCAGGCCCGGGCGGCAACTTCGAGGAAGGCCGCAAGGCAGTCAGCCTGGGGCTGGACGCCGAGTACCAGAACACCTACACCGCCAGCCTCTCGTACACCAACTTCTTCGACGGCAAGTACACCACCGTGGATGATCGCGACTTCGTCGCCCTCAGCTTCGGCGTGAACTTCTAAGCAAACAGATCCAGGACGACATGACATGAACAAGACCAGAAGTCTGCTGCAAGCCGGTGTGCTGGGCCTGTCCCTGCTGGCGACCAGCGTGATGGCAGCGGTGTCTGCGGATGAGGCGGCGAAGCTGGGCAGCACGCTGACGCCAATGGGTGCGGAAAAAGCCGGCAATGCCGATGGCTCCATCGGCCCCTGGCAGCCGCTGGCCAAAACCGCCGGCAGCGTCGACGGCAAAGGTTTCCTTGCCGACCCTTACGGCAGCGAAAAACCCCTGTTCACCATCACTGCGCAGAATGCCGACCAGTACAAGGACAAGCTCTCACCCGGCCAGTTGGCCATGTTCAAGCGTTACCCGGACACCTACAGAATCCCGGTTTTCAAAACCCATCGGGGGGCGACCGTCCCCGCTGATGTGTTCGCAGCCATCAAGGAAAACGCCACCAAAGCCACTTTGGCTGAGGGCGGCAACGGGCTGAACAACTTCCGCACGGCAGTGCCGTTCCCCATCCCGAAAACCGGGTTGGAGGTGATCTGGAACCACATCACCCGCTACCGTGGCGGCAGCGTCAGCCGGCAGGTGATCCAGGCTACGCCGCAGCAGAACGGCTCCTTCAGCCCCGTGTATTTCTCTGACCAGTTCGTGTTCCGCGACCGGATGAAGGATTACGACCCGAACAACCCGGGCAACATCCTGTTCTACTTCAAACAGGAAGTGACGGCCCCGGCGCGCCTGGCAGGCACCGTGTTGCTGGTACACGAAACCCTCGACCAGGTGAAGGAGCCGCGCAAGGCCTGGATCTATAACGCCGGGCAACGCCGCGTACGTCAGGCACCGCAGGTGTCGTACGACGGGCCGGGCACCGCGGCCGATGGCCTGCGCACCTCGGATAACCTCGACATGTACAACGGTGCCCCGGACCGCTACGACTGGAAGCTCGAGGGCAAGAAGGAGCTCTACATTGCCTCCAACGCCTTCAAGCTCGATGACCCCAAGCTGAAGTACACCGATATCGTCAAGGCCGGGCACATCAACCAGGACCTCGCCCGTTACGAGTTGCGACGGGTGTGGCATGTGGTTGCCACCCTCAAGCCTGGCCAGCGGCACATTTATGCCAAGCGTGACTTCTACATCGACGAAGACACTTGGCAGGCCGCCGTGATCGACCAGTACGACGGCCGCGGCCAGCTGTGGCGCGTGTCCGAGGCCCACGCCCAGCCGTACTACAACGTGGAGGTGCCGTGGATCACCCTGGAGGCCATCTACGACCTGCAATCGGGCAGGTACCTGGCCTTGGGCATGAAGAACGAAGAGAAGCGTGCATACGACTTCGGCTTCACCGCCAGCAAAGCAGACTTCCAGCCTGCAGCACTGCGCCAGTCCGGCATCCGTTAATCCGGCGTCACACGGGCGATGTAGGAGCGAGCACAGCTCGCGATGGGGCGCAAAGCGCCCCCAGCCTTCCCAATAAACCCGCTGAATACCCCTCCAAACCCCCGCCTTAGCCTCTGTCCATCGCCGTTGTTGCTTTTTGTCGTAGTCTTTTCCCCAGCATTCGCCCCGCTTTGCCTTCAAATGCGCGACGTTAACCGCTAGTCTCGCAAACACCGCTATCGCCGTATTCTTCCAACCAGAACGAGCCGGCCATGTCAGACCTGTCCCGTACGAACGGATTCGCCAGCCAGGCCATGGGCTTGCTGGACGGGCGTTTCTTCCGGCCACCCTTGCCCGATGGCCATGTCGCTCGCCAGCGCCTGTGCCAACGCTTGCACGCGGGGCTGGGTGGGCGCTTGCTGCTGGTCAGTGCACCTGCGGGGTTTGGCAAAAGCTGCCTCGCTATCGAGTTCTGCGAGGCGCTACCGGCCCATTGGCGTAGCCTGTGGCTGGGCTTGAGCCCGCGTGATGCCGACCCGGGTCGCTTCCTCGAACGCCTGCTCGAGGGCCTGCAACAACACTGCCCGGCCGTGGGCGGGCAGGCCATGGGTTTGTTGAAGATGCGCCAGCGTCATCAGCCGTTCGCCTTCGAGCAATGGCTCGATGGCCTGGTCGATGAGCTGGCGCTGTATTTCCAGGCTGATACGCCATTGCTGCTGGTGCTGGATGACTACCATCTGGCCCAGGGCCCTGTGCTCGATGGTTGCCTGCAGTTCTTCCTCAACCACCTGCCTGCTGGCCTGGTGCTGCTGGTCACCAGCCGACAGCGGCCTGACTGGCACCTGGCTCGCCTGCGCCTGTCACGGCAATTGGCCGAGTTGAGCGAACAAGACCTGCGCCTGACCGTGGATGAAGCCCTGGCGGTTATCGGCCGCAAGCCCACCAGCCTGCGCGGCCAGGCACTGGACAACCTGATCCAGCGCAGTGATGGCTGGGTGGCGGGCCTGCGCTTCTGGCAACTGGCTGCCAGTGAGTCGGCTGACGACCAGGCCTTGCCCCAGGCACTGCATGGCGGGGAAGGGCTGATCCGTGACTATCTGCTCGAAGAGGTCATCGACATGCTGCCTGCCGACGTGCAGGCCTTTCTCGATGAAACTGCTTGCCAGGAACGGTTCTGCGCGCCCCTGTGCGATGCACTACGGGTACGGAATGACAGCGCCGCCATCCTGGGTTTTCTGCAAGCGCACCAGGTATTTCTGGTGCCCCTGGACGAACACGGCCGCTGGTTCCGCTATCACCACCTGTTTTCCGACCTGTTGCGCAGCCGTCAGCAAAGCGAGCCGCTGGCTGGCCGGCACCTGCGCGCCTGCCGTTGGTTCCAGGCCCAGGGTTTGCTGGACGAAGCCGTAGAGCAGGCGCTGCGCGGCGGGCACCTGGATGTGGCGGCCGACCTTGTGCAAAGCCTTTCAGAAGAACAACTGCTGGCCGAACAGAACGTCGGCATGCTGTTGCGCTGGAAGATGGACCTGCCCGACAGCCTGCTGATCAGTACCCCTCGGTTGATCGTGCTGTACAGCTGGGCACTGGGCCTTGCCTGCCAGCTGGACGCGGCCGAGGAACTGGCCGGCTACCTCAGCCGCTTTCTGCCCGCGCCCTCTGCCAGCGCGCAGAAATCCATGCTGGCGCAATGGCTGGCACTCAGTGGCGTGATCGCCCGGGGCCGCGGTGATCGCGAGCGAACCCTGGCTTACTGCAGCGAAGCGCTGCACAGCCTGCCTTGCAAGCGTTACGGCCAGCGCCTGGTATGCCTGTCCACCTTGTCCAACCTGGCCATTGCCGAGGGTGACTTCTGGCGTGCCCGCGGCTGGAACCGCGAAGCGCTCGAGCTGGCCCAGCGGGTCGGCAACCCGTTGTTCGAAGCATTGGCCCATTACGACCGCGCGCGCGTGCTGCACGCCCGTGGCGAGGTGCTGCGTGCGCTCGATGAAGTGCGCCAGGGCCTGCAGCGCCTGCAAGGGCTTTCGGCACAACGCCTGTATGCCATTCGCGCACGTTTGACCCTGTACGACGGCTACCTGCAGGTGTCGCGCCTGAACCCCGTGCAGGGCCGTGCCCGCTTGCGCGCGGGCCTCGGTGAAGCCCGCGCCTGCCGCGACATCAGCGTGCTCATCGGCCATTGCGTAATTGCCACCCTCGACGGGCGTGAAGGGCATTTTGCCGAAGCGTTTACCGAACTGGCCGAAGCAGAGCGCCTGATGCATATCTGGGACGTGCCGCCTGTGTACTACCTGGCCATGATCACCTTGGTGAAATGCGAGCTATGGCTGGCACAAGGGCGCACAGACCTGGCCGAGTCCTGGCTGCAGCGCCTGGGCCAGACCTATGGGGGGGAACAACCGGCCCTGGCCCCCGAGTTCCACCCCTTGTTGCCGTGCCATGTGGCGTTGCAGCAGGCATGGCTGGACCGCAGCCGTGCGCGCTGTGAGGAGGCCGCGCAGCGCCTGGAGGCGCTGGTCGCTCGCGGCCAGCGCTGTGGCGGCATGATGCTCACGGTCAGTGCGCTGGCGCAGTTGCTGGCGCTGTTGTTGGGTACTGGCCAGGCCGGCAAGGCCGCGCAATGGCTGCCGGGTTTGCTGGAAGCTGCCCGTGGCGGGGTACTGCAGCCTTTTCAGGTACTGCTCGAACAGCACCCGCAGTGGCTGGCCGAGCAGTTGCAGGGGCATGCCAGCTGCCCGGTCCAGGGCGAACTGCTGCAGCGCCTGCCAAAAGTTGCCAGTACCGGCGCCCCTGGCATGGAGGCCTTGAGCGGCCGCGAGCTGGCGGTGCTCGAGCTGATCGCTCAAGGCTGGTCTAACCAACAGATCAGCGAGCGCTTGTTCATTTCGCTGCACACCGTCAAAACCCACGCCAGCCATATCAACAGCAAGCTGGGTGTGGAGCGCCGTACCCAGGCCGTGGCCAGGGCAAAATCCCTCGGCTTGCTGGCGTGACGCTGGCCCAGCGGGCGGCTGCTCGCTAAAATGCTGGCTTGGGGCCAGCCTGCAGGAACGCAGCTGCCCGCTTTCATCTTTTCCGAGCAGCTGCCGATACAGCGATCGGTGGCATCGCCTCGCGCGGTTTTTCCCATTATTCCAAGGCAGGTCGTGTTGATGCTGCAGTTCGGGCAAAAGAGCTTTCTGATCGTCGACGACTTCACCGACTTCCGCACCTCGACCCGCTCCATGTTGCGCGAGCTGGGCGTGCGGGACGTCGATACCGCCGACAGTGGCGAGCAGGCATTGCGGATGTGCGCACAGAAGCGCTACGACTTCATCCTGCAGGATTTTCACCTGGGCGATGGCAAGAAGAACGGCCAGCAGGTGCTTGAAGACCTGATCATCGACAAGCACATCAGCCATGAATGCGTGTTCATCATGGTGACGGCCGAAAGCAGCCAGGCCATTGTGCTCAGCGCCATCGAGCATGAGCCGGACGCCTACCTGACCAAGCCCTTTAACCGGGTTGGCCTGGCCCAGCGGGTCGAGAAACTGTACCAGCGCAAGACCTTGCTCAAGCCCATCCTCCAGGCACTGGACCGCAATCGCCCTGGTGAGGTGCTGGCGGCCTGCGCAGAGCTGTGCAAAAAAGACCCGCGCCTGGCGCCGCTATGCCTGCGCTACCGGGCCGATGCGTTACGCAACCTCAACCGGTTCGAAGAGCTGGAGAAGTTTCTCAAGGCCATCCTGGCCAGCCGCCCCCAGCCCTGGGTGTACGCCGCATTGGGCAGCCTGATGCACAAGCGTGGGCAGAATGCCCAGGCGCAAGCGGTGTATGAACAAGCGCTCAAGGCGTTCCCCATCATGCCAGCCCTGTACGACGGCATTGCCGAAGTGCTGGTAGCCCAGGGCGAAACCAAACGCGCCCAGGGCCTGCTGGAAGAGGCCGTGCGCCTGTCACCGCTGTCTGTAAGGCGCCAGGCGACGCTGGGCAAGCTGGCACTGGCCAACGAAGACTTCGACAGCGCTTCCAAGGCCTTCCGCCACGCCGTCACCCAGGGGCAAAGCTCGCGTTACAAAGACGCCGAGAACAACCTGGGCCTGGCCCAGGCACTGATGAGCCGCAACGCCGGGTTCGGTCTGGATGCCCGTACCCGTGTCGAGATCAACACCACCCTCAGTGAAGTGGCCAAGGAAAACCCTGAAGACCAGGGTTTGCAGGTTCGAGCGCGGATGATGAAGGCCGCCAGCCTGCAGCAGGCCGGTGACCCTGAAACCGCTGCCAAGCTGACGGAGCAGGCGGTGTTGCGTCTGGAAAAGATGAACCAGTTCTTCTCGGTGGATGCTGCCCTCACGGTTGCCCGGCAGTTGCAGGCCATGGGTCAGGATGCAGCGGCCACCGTGGTGCTCAGGAACTGTGTGGAGAGTTATGGCGACGACCCCAAGGTCATGGAAAAAGTGGGCAAGCTGACCGACGACCCAAGCGTGCTCAACGCCATTACCGAAGCCGTCACGCTCAACCGTCAGGGCGTGCGCAGTTACCAGGGAGGTCAGCTTGGCGAGGCGTTGCAGATGTTCCGCAAGGCACTGGGCCTGCAGCCCAAAAACATCAGCATCGCCCTCAATACCGCCCAGGCGCTGCTGCGCATCGGCGGTGAAAATCCTCAGCCTGCGATCATGCAGGAATGCCGTGACGCCTTGACCAGCGTGGCCGGCATTCCTGCCAGCGATAACCGCTATGACCGCTACCGCAAACTGCATACCCGGGTGTTCGGCGCATGAATCAAGACAATCAGGGGCTGGATTTTTCCACGGTGATCGCCTCCACCGTGCACGACCTGAAAAATTCGCTCTCCGCGCTGATCCAGTCCCACAGCCAGTGGGTACAGCGCCTGCCCGAGGAACTGCGTGGCGGCGTGGAGCAGGGCGTGATGGAGCACGAGTTCCGTCACCTCAATGGCATGCTCGTGCAACTGCTGGGGCTTTATAAGCTGGGCGTCAACCAGCTGCCTGTGTGCCCCGACTACCACGAGCTGGACGACTTCATCGAAGCCCAGCTGGCGGCTCACGAGGAGGTGCTGCAGCACAATGCCATTCAGGCAAGCTGGCGCATCGACACCGATAACCCGCTGGGCTTCTTCGACCGCGAGCTGGTGGCATCGGTAATCGCCAACGTGATCACCAACGCCACGCGCTTCGCCGAGCAGGCGCTGTTGATTACCATCGAGGAAGCGGACAACCAGTTGGCCATCTGCGTGAACGATGACGGCCCGGGCTACCCACAGCGCATGATCGACCGGCAGCAGGAGTACATCCAGGGCATCGATTCCAACAGTGGCAGCACGGGGCTGGGCCTTTACTTTGCTGCACGCATTGCCGCCTTGCATGAAAGCAACGGGGTGCAGGGGCGGATCGAGATCTCCAACGGGGGCGAGCTGGGCGGCGGGTTGTTCAAACTGTTCCTGCCGTGATGAAGACTCCTTCATGGAATTTTCCTTTACCGGGGCACTCCAACCCTGGCATAGAGCCGTTTCAGATCTACCGCCTTCACGACTTACAGTAGGAGCTTGCCCATGTTCAACATGCGTCGCCTGATTATCGTCGGAACTGCCGCTGCCATGATGGCCGGCTGTGCTGGCCAGAACCCCTACGAGAACCAGGGGCAAGGCTCTGGTGGCATGAGCAAGACCGCCAAGTACGGTGGCCTGGGTGCGCTGGCAGGTGCCGTTGCCGGTGCTGCCATCGACCATAACCACCGTGGCAAGGGCGCACTGATCGGCGCCGCCGCCATTGGCGCCGCAGCTGCCGGCTATGGCTATTACGCAGACAAGCAGGAAGCCGAACTGCGCGAGAAAATGGCCAACACCGGGGTGGAAGTTCAGCGCCAGGGTGACCAGATCAAGCTGATCATGCCGGGCAACATTACCTTCGCCACCGATTCGGCCAACATTTCCCCAAGCTTCTATGCGCCGCTGAACAACCTGGCAGGCTCGTTCAAGCAATTCAACCAGAACACCATCGAAGTGGTCGGCTTCACTGACAGCACCGGTAGCCGCCAGCACAACATGGACCTGTCCCAGCGCCGTGCGCAGGCGGTCAGTACCTACCTGACTTCGCAGGGCGTCGATGCTTCGCGGGTGTCGGTGCGTGGTATGGGCCCGGACCAGCCGATTGCCAGCAACGCCGATGCCAATGGCCGCGCGCAGAACCGCCGTGTGGAAGTGAACCTCAAGCCAATCCCCGGTCAGCAGTACGACCAGCAACAAGGCCAGGTACAGCAGTACCCTTGATGCTGTTAGGCAGTAAGGGGCTGCGCTGTCGCCCGGCAAGTTGAAGTCGGCAAGCAAGGCGCGGTCCCTTGTGGGAGCGGCGGTGCGGCGATCCGATTTACCCGCGAAGCATCCAGCGCGGAGCATGGCACCGGCTCCGCCGGTGTTCGCGGCTAAAGCCGCTCCCACAGGTCCTGTCAGATCAGCTTGCTACGTGCAGCTCCATGAGCTTGCGATGGGCCGCAAAGCGGCCCCAACCGCCTCAGCCCACCTCACTGGCCTGTATGGCCGTCAACGCGATGGTATGCACAATATCGTCAACCTGCGCGCCACGCGGCAGGTCATTCACCGGCTTGCGCAACCCTTGCAACATTGGCCCCAGGCTCACACCGTCGGTGCTGCGTTGCACAGCCTTGTGGGTGGTGTTGCCGGTGTTCAGATCTGGGAATACGAACACCGTCGCCCGCCCAGCTACCTGGCTGCCCGGTGCCAGGTCCCGGGCAATCGCCGGGTTGACCGCAGCGTCGTATTGCAACGGCCCATCAATCAACAGTTCTCTGGCCGCGTCCTGGGCAATGCGTGTGGCTTCACGCACCTTGTCCACTTCTTCATCACTGGCCGAGTCGCTTGAATAGCTGATCATCGCCACCCGCGGCGCAATGCCAAACGACTGGGCCGATGCTGCACTCTGCCGGGCGATCTCTGCCAGCTCCGCCGCGCTGGGGTGTGGGTTCATCACGCAATCGCCGTACACCAGCACCTGCTCGGGGAACAGCATGAAGAACACCGAGGAAACCAGGCTGGCACCCGGGGCCGTCTTGATCAGTTGCAGGGCCGGGCGAATGGTGTTGGCGGTGGAGTGCACCAGGCCAGAGACCAGGCCATCCACTTCGCCAAGGGCCAGCATCATGGTGCCGATGACCACCGGGTCTTCAAGCTGCTGTTCCGCCATTGGCGCGTTGAGGTTCTTGCTGTTGCGCAGCGCCACCATGGGTTCCACGTAACGGCCACGGATCAGCTCCGGGTCCAGCACTTCCAGGCCATCGGGCAAGGTGATGCCCTGGGCGCGTGCCACGGCCTCCACCTCGTCGGGCTTGGCCAGCAGCACGCAGCGGGCGATACCACGGGCCTGGCAGATAGCCGCCGCCTGTACCAGCAACGGCTCGGCGCCCTCGGGCAGCACGATCCGCTTGTTGGCCTGTTGCGCCCGCTGGATCAACTGGTAGCGGAACACCGCTGGCGACAGACGCAGCTCCCGAGGGGTGCCGCAACGCTGGTGCAGCCAGGCTGCGTCGAGGTGGCTGGCAACGAAGTCGGTGATGAATTCGGCCCGTTCGCGGTCGTCCACCGGGATTTCCCGGTTCAGCGAATTGAGGCGGTTGGCGGTGTCGTAGGAGCCGGTGCTCACCGACAGGATCGGCAGCCCGGCCTGCAGCGCGCCCCGGCACAGGCCCAGAATGCGAGCGTCCGGCTTGCTGTCGCTGGTCAGCAGCAACCCGGCCAGAGGCACGCCGTTGATGGCGGCGAGGCTGACGGCCAGGATGATGTCGTCGCGGTCGCCGGGTGTGACCACCAGCGTACCCGGCGTGAGCAGCGGCACGGTGTTGGCCACGGTACGCGCGCAGATGATGATCTTGCTCATGCGCCGTTGTTCGTAGTCGCCGGCGTTGAGAACCTGGGCACCCAGCAGGTCAGCCACGTCGCGGGTACGCGGGGCGTTCAGTTCGGGCTGGTAAGGGATGCACCCCAGCAGGCGGAAGTCGTCGCCACGCAACAGTGGCGAGTGCTCGCGAAGGCGGGTAGAGAACGCCGCCATGCTTTCATCGGTGCGTACCTTGTTGAGGATGACACCGAGCACTTTCGGGTCCCTTGGGCCTCCGAACAGCTGAGCCTGCAGCTCGACCCGGCCAGACAGCTCGCTGAGCACTTCATGCTCGGCGGCTGACACCAGAATCACCTCGGCGTCCAGGCTTTTGGCCAGGTGCAGGTTCACCCGCGCGGCGTAGCTGGCATGACGGGTAGGCACCATGCCTTCGACCACCACCACGTCGTTACCGACACAGGCTTGCCGATACAGGGTAATGATGCCTTCAAGCAATTCGTCCAGCTGGCCATCGCCCAGCATGCGCTCCACCTGCCCCAGGCTCATGGGCGTGGGGGGCTTGATGCCATGGGTGCGGGCAACCAGCTCGGTGGACCTCTCCGGGCCCGTGTCGCCTGGGTGCGGCTGGGCGATCGGTTTGAAGAACCCGACCTTCAACCCGGCGCGCTCCAGGGTGCGGATCAGGCCCAGGCTGATGGAGGTAAGGCCGACGCCGAAGTCGGTTGGCGCTATGAAAAAAGTCTGCATGCGTGCTTCTCAAGATAAGCGGTGCAATGAATCAACGGTCAAGGGTAGCGCTATCGGTTGCCGGTGCGCACCCGTTGCACATCAATGCCGGGTGCTGATGCAGCGCAATGATCCGACTGGTGGACCGTTGCTCGTCTGCAGGGCGTTCGCATTCGGGCGATGGCTTGGTTACACTTGCCCGTTCTACATTCTTTTGCAAAAGGTCTTGCCCCATGCTGATCGCCGCCAACAAGGCAGTCTCCATCGACTATACCCTGACCAACGACGCCGGGGAGACCATCGACAGCTCCGCCGGTGGCGCGCCGCTGGTTTACCTGCACGGTGCCGGCAACATCATCCCAGGCCTGGAAAAGGCCCTGGAAGGCAAGCAGGCCGGTGACGAGCTGAACGTCGCCATCGAGCCGGAAGACGCCTACGGCGAGTACCTCGCCGAGCTGGTAAGCACCCTGAACCGCAGCATGTTCGAAGGCGTTGACCAGCTGGAAGTGGGCATGCAGTTCCACGCTTCTGCGCCCGATGGCCAGATGCAGATCGTCACCATCCGCGACATCGACGGCGATGACGTCACCGTTGATGGCAACCACCCACTGGCTGGCCAGCGCCTGAACTTCCAGGTCAAGGTCGTCGAAGTGCGTGACGCCACCGAGGAAGAAGTTGCCCACCGTCACATCCATGGTGAAGGTGGCCATCACCACTGATTTTCTGCGCTAAGCTCAGAGAGTCGCCAGGCGCTCGGGCAAACCGTTCGGCCTTCCCAAGGGAAGCGGGCGGTTTGGACGAGCGCCTTTTTAGTGGGCGCAATTTGCCTGCGGGGTTGTCGGCATCCTGAGAGGGGGTTTCATCATGAGTGCATTTCACGACCTGAAGTTGAACGCGCTGAACGGCGGTGAGCTGCCCCTGGCGCCTTTCAAAGGCCAAGTGGTGCTGGTGGTCAACGTCGCCTCCAAATGTGGCCTGACGCCTCAGTACAAAGCGTTGGAGAATCTCTACCAGGATTACCGTGACCGCGGTTTCAACGTACTTGGCCTGCCGTGCAACCAGTTTGCCGGGCAGGAGCCGGGCACTGACAAGGACATTCAGGACTTCTGCAGCCTTAACTACGGGGTGAACTTCCCGCTGGGTGCCAAACTGGAAGTCAACGGGCCGCAGCGCCATGCGCTGTATCGGCTGTTGGCGGGCGAGGGGGCCGAGTTCCCGGGTGATATCACCTGGAATTTCGAGAAGTTTCTGGTGGGCAAGGACGGGCGGGTACTGGCGCGCTTTTCGCCGCGCACGGCGCCGGATGACCCGGCAGTGGTGCAGGCGATCGAGAAAGCGTTGGGCTGATTGCCGGGTGGTTGTGGACGGTATGAGGGGCGCTGTTTGCACGGCGTATGGCCAGCAAGCTGCCGCCAACCCGGTGGGCGCATGCGGGTAGGCTGCCTTGTTGCTGGCAAGCGCTGTGCAGGTAGCTTTCGAACTGCTCGACGATGGCCGGCCAGCCCTGGTGGCTGGCATGCTGGCGGGCATTGAGGCGCACGCGGCGCAGGGTTTCTTCTTCTTCGAGTAACCAGCAGGCAGCATCCATGAACGCTGCCTGGTCACCTGGCATGGCCAGCGCCCCGCTGTGACCGTGGCGGATATGCTGGGCGGCGGCGGCCTCGTCGTAAGCGACCACAGCCAGGCCTGAGGCCATGGCTTCGAGTACCACATTGCCAAAGGTTTCGGTCAGGCTGGGGAACAGGAACAGGTCGCCACTGGCGTAGTGCTCGGCCAGCGCTTCGCCGCGCTGGGCACCGCAGAATATGGCATCAGGCATTTGCTGCTGCAGCGCAGCGCGCTGCGGCCCATCCCCCACCACGATCAGGCGTAGACGGCATTGGGGGTGCGCCTGCTGCAAGGCGTGCATGCTTGGCGCCAGCAGGCCCAGGTTCTTTTCCACTGCCAGCCGGCCCACATGCAGCACGGCGATGTCTTCCGGGCCCAACCCCCAGCCGGCGCGCAGGGCCTGGTTGCGCCGGGCGGGGTGAAACAGGCCGGCATCCACCCCGCGCGCCAGCAATGCCAGGCGCTCGAACCCGCGGCGCTCCAGCTCCAGGCGCTGGCTGAGGCTAGGGACCAGAGTAACCGCGGTGCGCCGGTGGAACCAGCGCAGGTAATGGGTGAGCAGGCGTGCCAGCAGGCCCAGGCCATACTGGCCCGAGTACTGCGGGAAGTTGGTATGAAACCCGCTGACCACCGCGACCCCCAGGCGCCTGGCGGCGCGCAGGGCACTGAGCCCCAGCGGCCCCTCGGTGGCGATGTACAGCACATCCGGGCGTTCTCGGCGCCAGCGGCGCAACAGCCTGTGCATCGACACCTCGCCCCATTGCAGCCCAGGGTAGCCAGGTAGCGCCCAGCCCCTGCACAGCACCACTGCGGGGTCGCTCTCTGCCGCCCCGTCACCGGCCTGCCGGGGGCGCACTACCGTCACCTTGTGGCCCCGCTGGCACAGCCCCTCGCTAAGGCGGCCAAGGGTGTTGGCCACGCCGTTGATCTCGGGTGGGAAGGTTTCGCTGACCAGGACGATATGCAGGGCGGGTGTGTTCATGAAGAAAGTTTCCGCCGGCAGGGTTGCGCCAATGTGACGTGAACATGACGTAAAGATGACGCCTGTTTTGTGCCACTTCATTTTTATGAAATATTGCTGGCCTGACGCTCAAGACCCTGCCGCGCCCGCCGATTAAAGGGGTATTCGCCCTTACGCTCCAGGAGAGCGGTGATGTTCAACAACAAGCTCAAGCAAGAAATTCGTCAGCTGCGGGAAGACCTCATGACGGTCGAGCAGATCAAGAGCAGCCTCGACAGCGAGATGCTGGTCCTGCAGCTCGACCCTAACGGGCGAATTGAAATGGTCAACGGCAACTTCGAGAGCGAAATGCTCTACCGTGCCGACCAGTTGCTGGGGCGCAATATCGAAGACATCGTGCCCACCCACGTCAAGTCGCTGGATTTCTACAAGCGGCTGAAGACCGCCATCAGCCGTGGCGAGCACCTTCACGGTGCGGTACGCCTTCTGCGTGGCGATGGTCAGGAAGCCTGGCTGCGTTCAATCCTGCAGCCCGTGAAAGGCATCGATGGGCGCATCAAGTATTTCTCACTGCATTCAAGCGACCTTACCCGCACCATCGTCACCTCCCGCGAGCATGAGAGCCTGATCAAGGCACTGATGCGTTCTACGGCGGTGATCGAGTTCGACCTCGACGGCAACATCCTCACGGCCAACGACCGCTTTCTGTCTGCGGTGGGGTACCGCCTGGACCAAATTCGCGGCAAGCATCACCGCATCTTCTGCGAACCTGAAGAAGCCAACTCCACGGCCTACCAGGCGTTCTGGGACAAGCTGCGCCGTGGCGAGTACATTGCCGAGCGCTTCAAGCGCATCGATGCCCACGGGCGGGTGATCTGGCTGGAGGCGTCCTACAACCCCATCTTCAATGCCCACGATGAGCTGTACAAGGTGGTGAAGTTCGCCACTGTGATCACCGACCAGGTCAACCAGGAGCAGGCAGTGGCCAGTGCTGCGGATGTGGCCTACAACACCTCGCGCGATACCGACGACAGCGCGCGCAGGGCCACCGACGTGGTCACCCAGTCCGTCAGTGTGATGCGAGGGCTTGAGGCATCCATGCAACAGGCCGCCGAAGGTATCCAAGCGCTGGACACGCAGTCGCGGGTGATCGGCTCGATCATCAAGACCATCAGCGATATCGCTGGGCAGACCAACCTGCTGGCACTGAACGCTGCCATCGAAGCAGCCCGTGCAGGCGAGCAGGGCCGTGGTTTTGCCGTGGTGGCCGATGAGGTACGCCAGCTGGCGTCACGCACCAGCACGGCTACCGAGGAAATCGCCCGGGTGGTCCAGCAGAACGAGCAATTGGCTCAGGCCGCAGTGGCAATCATCGACACCAGCAAGCGGCAGGCCGAGGAAGGTATGGCTTTGGCGGACCAGACAGGTAACGTGATCATCGAGATCCAGGATGGGGCCAAGCGGGTTGTGGATGTTGTGGGCCAGTTTTCTAGCAGGCTTGGCCAGTAGCACGCTGTAACGCGCCCCTCCGACGTGTAGATAAGGGGCGCGCGCGCCCCCACTACGAAACCATGACGCTGATTGAACGCTCAGCTGCACTATAGGTCCGCTTTCACTGTCAGCATGAAGTTACGGGGGTCGCCGTAATAGTTGCCGAAGCCCTCTCTGCCGATACTTTGGTAGTAGTGACGGTCGAACAGGTTGTTAGCATTGAGCGCCAAGGACCAGGTGTCGTCGATGCGGTAGCCAATACGCCCATTCCACACGGCGTAGCCAGACTGCGTGTTCTTGATCGTGCCGGAGTTGTTCAGGCGGTAGTTGTCGCTTTGCGCCTCCACACCCGCACCGACACTGAAACGGTCAAGCGCCCCGCTGAGTTCGTAATTGCCCCATACCCGCAGCAAATGACGCGGTACATAGCTGTTGAAGACCGCGCCTTCGTTGGCAGCATTGATGTTGTCAAGCGTCTTGGTTTGCGTGTAGGTGTAGCCGGCCAGCAACTGCAATCGGTCGATGACTTCACCGCTGACCTCTGCTTCGAAACCCTGCGCCCGTACTTTGCCAGCATTTACGTAGCAGTAACCGTCGGGCGAGGCGCAGCTTGAGCTGTAGTCGGTCTGTGCTTGATCCTTCTGTACGGTGCGGAACAGGTTGAACGACGTATTCAGGCGGCCCTGCAGCCATTCGCCTTTGATACCAAGCTCATACGATTCTCCTACCATGGGTTTCAGCGATGCGCCGCCTTCGGCTCGGAATTGTCCTTGCGGAGTGAAGATATCGGAGTAACTGGCGTAGGCGGTCAGATTGTCACCAAGATCGTAAAGCAGGCCGGCGAAGGGCGTGACCTCACCGCTTTCAGTGCTTTTACTGTGCTCGGCGTAATCCCATGCCACGGTATAGGAGTCGCTTTCTGACGTGTACCAGCTCACACGTGTACCCAACACCACTGTTAGTGGATCGGCCAATTTTAAGCGCAGGGTGGAGTACGCGCCGTACTGTCGGGTGGTGGAATCCACCGGCCCGCCGCTGTATGAATTCGACGCGTAATCGCTATCCGCTGGCTCGGGAATGTACGGGTTGGGCGAAAAAGGATTCTGGGTCTGTGGCAACCTGATCAGCAGGTAGCTGTCGTCCTTGCGCGAGCGGCTGGCGTTGGCACCTACGATCAATTCATGTCGTTGCCCCAGCGCGTCAAAGTGACCATCGACATACGCATCAAACCCATAGTCCACTTGATCGTAGTCGAACAAACCCGAGTACATGCGCATGGCTGGGGTCGCGCCTGGGGTAAGCGTGCCTTCGGAGAATGCGTACTTGATGTCCTGACTGTTTTTGCTGTAGACACCTGCGACCTTCAACGCCCAGTCGTCATTGAACTGATGCGCAAGATCAGTGAAAACCGTAGTTCGGTGGCTTTGCCAATCGTTCCAGACCGCGCCCAGGCAAGTTGAACGGCTGAGTTTCGAGTTGCTGCCGTCGTTATAGCGCGGCAGACCATGCCAGCATGGGGTGGCGTCGACATCTTCGTATGCCACGCCTACGCCTAATGTGGTGTCAGGCGTGAAGTCATAATCCAGCGCTCCGTAGAACACTTGGTCCTGACGTGCCCCCTGATCGTAGAAGTACTGGCGGTCTTGCTTGGCAACCACCGCACGACTGCGCAGCGTGCCGCTTTCGTTCAGCGGGCCGCCCGTATCGAGCTGGCCTCGGTAGTTATCCCAACTGCCGGCAGACAGCGTGAGCTGAGTGTGCGGCGTGGTGGTGCCGCGCTTGCGCACAAAGTTCACAGCGCCTACGGTACCGCCCGATCCCTTCATCATCCCGGCGGCGCCGCGCTGCACTTCCACACGGTCATAGAGGGCCATGTCGCTGCTGAAACTGTCGGCCTGAACGTAGTTGTTGCCCAAGTCCAAAGGCACGCCGTCGTACTGGTATTGACCGAGCATCTGGAAGCCACGGGAGTAAAAATACTTGCCACCCATGGGCGAGTCATACACGGTGATGCCGGGAGTCTTTTTCATCACCTCTTCGATGGTATTGAGGTTCTGATCGTCCATGAATTGCCGCGTCATGACCGTAACCGACTGCGGTGTTTCACGGAGCGAGTGCTGGCCTTTGCTTATGGTGACCCCGCCGGTTGTGTAGGCGCCGCTGCCTTCGGTAGTGGCAGTTAACGCTGCGCCATTGATATCAGTGACCCCCAGTTCAAGTGTGCCGCTCTGCCGGCGTGTGACAACCAGCGTATTGCCTTGTTGGCTAGAGGTGAGGCCGCTGTTCTGAAGTAACTGAGCGAGCGCGGCGGAAGGTTCGAGTTGTCCATGTACAGCAGGTGCTTGACGATCAAGGACCACACTGTGGTCTACCGCTAACGTCAGGTGCGCTGCTTCCGCAAGTTGACGCAACGACGTGGCCAGCGGCTGGCTTGGTAAGTCGAGATTGATCGGTGCAGCCCATAATTGGCTGGAAGCGCTCAAGGCAATAGCCAGAGCAATAGGTTTGATAGCGCTCGGGGAAGGCATGGAAGGTCTCATGCGAGGTGGAGTTACCTACTGACGGGCCGCCTGGGCAAAACCCCAACCTACGCGATGAAAAAATCTCAGCAGTTCAACGGGCCCGTAGATAGGTGATACCGGACCTGCTAATGACCTCAATCGGCGCAATGGCCGGTAGCGCCTGAACGAAACCTTCCACATCATCCAGCTGCACGACGGCATTGACCGATGGATTGCCTTTTCCTGGAAGCACGCGTATGGGTTGCCGGTGATAGCGCGACAGGCTGATAGCGATTTCCTCCAAGCCGGCTTGGTCGAGTATCAAACGCCCTTGCTCGAACGCGAACGCATTGCTGGCGGCAAAGGCAAGTTGCTGAGGCGCTGCGTGGCTAACGCTTCTGGCAACATCGCCGGCGACCAGGACCAAACTGCCTTCATCATTTTCCACCCTCACCGAACCACGCGCTACACTGACGCGCATTTCGAGCGGGTCGCGCGTCACTGCGAACCGCGTGCCCAAAACGATTACCCGAGCCAGGCCGACATCAACTCGAAGCACTCGGCTCTGCTCGTGTGCAACATCGAGTATGACCTGCCCCTGCAATAGGTAGACCTGCCGCTGCTCTCGATCAAAGCGCACGTGCAGACGAGTATCTGCTGCAAGGTAGAGCTCGCTCCCATCTGGTAACCCGACGCGGCGGCGCTCGCCAATACCGGTAGCATATTGAGCTTCGAACGCCAATGGCGTGCGATATCGCCATGCCAGTCCGATACCTAGTACGCCAACCAGTCCCAGTAAACCTCGGCGAATGAAAGTACGACGACCCTGGCGTCGGGCCATTGCTTGGGCCAGCGCCAGGGTATTGGCCGTAGACGTGAAGTCGCCCCACAACTCGCAGAATGCTTGGTATTCCCGGGCGTGCAGCGGGTTTTCTGCCAGCCACGAACGCAGCTGTTCCTGATCGGGATGGTCTTCAGGGGCATGCAACACCCGGGTGAACCAGCTGGCCGCTTGTTCACGCACCGAGCTCATGGCGTGAGCATCTCTTTGGCATCGCGCAAATCCAGGAGCGCGCGAACAAGATGTTTTTCTACGGCAGTCACGCTGACCCCTAGAATGCGTGCGATGTCCACCCGCTTGTGCCCTTCGATACGCGCTAGCCAGAACACCTCGCGGCAACGCGGCGGCAGGTGGTCGATAATGCGTTGCAGGGCTTCCAGGCGCTGGCGCATGTCTAGCAGATGTTCTGGAGAGGGTGTGAAATGCTCGCTAAGCGATTCGCCGGCCACGGCCAAACCCTCTGGCTCGTCCAATGAACAGAAGCGGGCGGTATGGCGAAAATGATCAATCAGTACAGACTGGGCAACCCGCCGTAAATAAGCATTGGGTTGCTCGATATGCGTCTGCCGGTCAGCCAGCAGGTAGCGGATGAACGCGTCGTGCAACACATCCTGGGCCAGCTGGATGCAACCTGTGCGGCGGCCCAGACTCAACAGCAAGTCTGTATACGCCCAGCGCAGGTCTATTCGATTCCAGTTCATTGCCGCCGCGTGATCCGTGCATGCCAGGTGAGATTTGGACCTAAGAAGGATAGCGAGCCAAAAAATAAATGGGAATAGTTTCCATATAGAAATTATTCTTTACTTCCGGGTGCGTCTACCTTTGGCCGCAAGATGATCCGGATCAGCGGGAATGGGCCTGTGAGCCGTTACTGGTGGAAGCGCGCCCAGGCGGAGCCAGAACTGGTCAGCAAGCTGCCAGGGTCGCATGCGTAAAAGAAAGCGACGGTGGAGCGGCCAGACATTCCGAATATTTTGAACCGGGCGTTTGATGTCGAAGCGCCAAATCAGGTCTGGTGTGGCGACATCACTTACGTTTGGGCGCAGAGCAAATGGCACTACCTGGCAATTGTCTTGGATCTCTATGCACGCCGAGTGGTGGGGCTGGGCCTTACCAGAAAAGCCGGACGCAGACCTCGTGGTCAGAGCGCTGGACGTGGCTTACGAACAACGCGGTAAGCCTCAAGGGCTACTATTCCATTCCGACCAGGGGGCGCAGTATGGCAGCCGTCAATTCCGCCAGAGACTATGGTGCTATCGCATGCGCCAGAGCATGAGCCGCCGAGGCAACTGCTGGGATAACGCGCCGATGGAGCGAATCTTTCGCAGCTTGAAGTCAGAGTGGATACCGACCACGGGCTACCTGACCGGGCAGCAAGCCCAACGAGACATTAGCCAGTACCTGATGGACCACTACAACGTAACAACCCACAGTGCTTGAACGCAAGCAAGTCAGTAGTTTCCTCATGTTTGGATTGGCGTGAGGTGTCCAGGGGTTCCAATCTGTCACGTGTATTTCTTTTTTCTAATTGTTTGTAATGCAAAGTCTCGCTTGCTCATGCCGTCTTATGTGGAAGAGCAATGTGCGCATTTTTACATCATTTTTCAGGTGCCCACCCTCTGCGGGGTTGATGCCTTGTGCGGGCTTTGCTGAATTACAGGGTGCCAATTTGTTATGAGGGCCTACAGGCGATTTGAGGGGGATGTCTCGATGTGTGCTTGGCATAGTTCGGTCGAGCTTCCCTTCATCGTGTGAACCTTTTGCCGGCATGCCATTCTTGATAGCGGTTGTCTAGTAGTTTGCAGATTTCATCTATTTTTTTGTCGGTATATGGCTCGTAGTAAATGCTTGGGAGGTCGTCATCTGAGCGGTCCACGTAGTCATCAAGGTACATGGACTCGTAGTAGGCTGAGGCGAAGGAATTTCCTAGGTCGGATAGATCGTCATTGGTTATCTTGTCGTCGCAGCAATCCGATAGAATAACTTTGGAATTGATTACGCCTTTTCGAAAATTCTCTAATTTTTCGGGGTATGTCGATTTCAATGTTTCACCTTCTAGTCCCCGTGATATTGCCCAGCCTAGGAATATCGCTATATGAGTTCTTGCGTGGTCAGCGCCCAGTTCTTTTGGGAAGCTATTATTGTAGTGCCAATGGACGTCGTCGTAATTTATGTTCAAGTTTACTTTCTTACCTAGTTTGGGATCTTTATGTTGCCTTTGAATTCGTCACCTTTTGGGGCGTTTTTTCCTATAAGCTCGCCGCCATATTTTGCCATGGCATCATCCTTGGAGATTTGCTTTTTAGAGCGCTTTGCTCCTCCGGCCTTAACCTCAATTGCTCGGATCTTTCCAGGATCGTGTCCCAATAAGCATTGAGCTTTTTTCGCAGCACCAGCAAGGCCGCGGCTTCAGCCAACGCCGCATCCTTGCGACGCAGTTCCCGCTCCAGCTCACGGATACGATTTTTGTCCGCTCGAGACTGACCCGCACTCACATTTTTAGCAGTCGACTGCTTTGTGCTGCTGGCGATAAATGCATTACGCCAATCGGTTATCTGCTCAGGAAAAATGCCTTTTCGCCGGCAATATTCGCCGATTTCTAGCTCCGAAAGCGCTGCAGTTTCCATGATGGCCGCCATCTTGGCTTCGGCTGAACAACTCTCAGCGGGTTGCTTGGTATCGGACAATTGCGTTCCTCTGGCCCGCAGCCTGCTTGCGCCAATAATGGAGAGACATATCGCTGCAGCCCTCGCGTTCGGCGACCTCCGCCGCCGATAGGTTCAGTGGTGGAAGCATCATTTTCAGCAGTGCGGCTTTACGTTCTTCGGAATAGAAAGGCATGACTATACTCTTGTCGCCCCCGGAGTGCTTTTCAAAAAGCGGGGGGGCACGACAACTACCCTGACACCGGGGGGCTCTTGCTCCTATAGTGATTTACTCTTTTATACGTTCGCTATTCTAGTTTTCTCTGTCGTTGTCGGGCAATTTTTCTTTGGATGCTACCTTGCTCAGGTCAAGAATCTGCGGGCTGATGTCGCTGTGAATAATTTTTCTGATCATGCCGGGCTTCTTCCGGAGAGAGTAGGCGCGCATGGTTCTTATTGGTGAGAACTCAAGCCCCTCAAATTTAGAATGTCCTACAATAACTGGGGTATTGAAGTTTATATTTTTCTCATCGTCGAGGGGAAGTGTCCATTTCCCTCCGTAAGTGATGCGGACAAATTCGCCAAGATACCTGCCAAAGATCACAAGCAGACGGTCCTTGTTATCATCGTTCATGCCTTCTGACATTCTGTCGAACAGCGCTTCAAGAAGTTCAGGTGTGTTTTTTGAGATGCCGAGCTCTAGGTTTAATTCTGAGGCCTGTTCTTCTAGCCACTCAAGTTGGTCGTCCATGGCCATTAGGAAGTCATCGAAATCTTCTTCTGCGTCGATTTTATTTATGTTCACGAGGCGTTCTCTCACTGAGGGATCTGTGGGCCGGTTTTGTATCGTATTCCTGCTTTTTCAAGCGCCTCTAGGTAGGGTTTGCTGGCTCCTTTTTCAAGGATGTGTTCTACTGTCCATCCCTGCTCTACTAGAAGTGCATCTTTCTGAATGGCCAGTTGATTTTCTTTTGTGAGGCTTACTTTGCCGGTCTTAAGTTGGCCTGCATACATTTCTTTTTCCTTTAGTATGTCGATCTGACGTTTGGTTATTGGGGTTTGGAGGGTGCCTTCTTGTGCGCGCAACGTCTTTCGATACTGCGCCTCTCGGGCCAGGCCATACTGGTAGTTGCGCATGTTGGTGTCATACTGTTTGCTCCAAGCGTCTAGATCCTTCTTCCCTCCGCGACTTTGATATCTTTCCCATGCGCCCGCTTTGTGCTCGGGGCTGCCAGGGTCAAGCTTTCTCGGTTGGATTTTAGCTCCGTCGCCAGAGGCGTTCTTCCCTGCGCCACCTGCAGTCTTTCTTGCGATGTGCTCAGAACTTTTTGTTACATTGGATGCCATTGCAGCTGCTTTAGTGCCATGACGCCCTATTTTTCCAGCAGAGCCTAGGTAGCCGGCGAACGGGATCGCTGACAGTAACGACAGACCTGCGCCAACAATGTCACCTCGCGCGAGGCTTACGCCAGCATTAATTATATCTGCTGCCTCGCCGATTACAGGGGTGAGACCGATGACGTCTAGTCCGATTTGTATGCCATCTAGGATTTGCTCTCCTGTGATGCCTTCATCTTCTGTCTCTGCTTCTATCGGAGGATTTGCGTGGACTGCGGGCAACGTGCTCGGCGCTGTTTCGCCGATCAGCCGACCTATCGTGTTCCCTGATTTGATCGACGAGAAGGCAGGTAGCGTCGCTTGCTCTTTTCGGATCAGATCGGCTCGTATCCTTTCATAAGTTTCTTCATCCAGTTCGTCCACGCTATGACGCGGGTTTCCTTGAGGATCTTTGCCGTATACGTCAATGCGAACCTTGCCGTTCCCCGCGTCCTCGATGTACATGTCATCCCAACTGCCCACGCTATTGGGATTCTTGGGAAGTGGGACATGAATGCCTCGGAGGTGATGAACCCCTGGATCAATGTTTGAGTTGTCCATTAGTCATCAGCTCCCATTCATCCAAAATAGGTCGCCATGCCTGATAACTAATTTCCCCTCCGCACGAACTGTACTGCTTTTCTCCTTGGGATAGCACTTCGCACCCACTGTGCCGCTTTTGATGCCGTTAGCGACACCGGCTTGGTCACCCTGAGTGGTCGGAATGAGGCTCATGTCAAAGACCACCACGGGCTTCCCATTGGCCCGCACGGATTTGGCTGTTCCCTCCGCGATTTGCAGCTCGGCAGTCACGGGGTAGGGAACGGGGGGTGTCGCTCCCCCCATCGGGGTCTTGCAAACGTCCGGGGCAATACTCACTACCGTCCACTTGCTTTGCTTACGAGCAATAACGTTCTCAGCCATGGCGGGCATCCCCCGCTTTCCCACTGGAATTGCGGGATTTGCGCTTCAGCAGCGGCGCGTTGGGGTCTACTTCGAACCGTGCTTCCAGCACGCGCAGATCGATCCCCTTGGGAAAGCTGATGCGATGAGTGAGCGAAAGCGTCATCGCATCGGTATCGATCAGTAGCGTGTCAGTTAGACAGGGAAGTGGAAGCATTACGCCGTTATGCAGGCGAAGCAGGACAAACGGGCGATGACCCGGGAGCTCCACGCAGGCGCGCCCATTGCTGCTCAAACGGGGATCTACCAGGTTGAACAGCTCAATGCTTAGATTTGGGGGCGGAAAGGCGATTTGCTGGTCGACCGGGGCCCCATTCCAGTAGGCAAAATCGAAGTCTTCGGGCAGGCCGGGTGAGCGTTCCTGGAGCCAAGCATCGTCATAAGTACCGGCTAGCGCCAGGCGAGGTGCCCATGGGCGCCCTACAACACCAAATCCGGCAGGTTGAATGGGGTAGCTATCCGCGGCATCGCGCATTTCACTGGCGGTTACGTCCCCGTCGCGCCTCTCGCAGAAGTACGGCCCCGTGAGTTGACTGTCGATAGCTTCGATCTGCGGAGCGGGCAACTGCTTGATAAGTTCGCCAGCGTTGCGTGCTGCTTTGATGTGGTGGTCGTGAAGCCAGCCTCGACCAAGCGGATTGCTGTAGCAGACTTCATTGAGAACGGGGCGATTCTCTGGGCTGCACACTTGCTCGTTGGACGGATAGATAACGCTGCTTCCACCAAACGCATACTCCCACTGCAGCGGGACGGTCAAAGCAGGCTCTGGATCGGTGATGGACCAGCCGAAGAAACCTTTTTCAAATCGGCGCGGCCCACAAAAACGGAGGCGTTTGTCCAAGAACACCTCGCGGGTGGGAGCAGTTGCCATTCGGTGCTCAGCGTCCCGTTTGGCGTCACGGAAGGCGTACAGTTGTTCTTCGGTCAGCGGCGCGCCCGGTCGCCAAGGTTTTGGGGGTTCTACGTGCAAGACCGGTCGCGATGCAGGGGCGCTCAGGCGAACCCCTGCCTCCCAGAACTGGGTTGGTCTGCCTCCCGGCGCATGGGCATGCCCATTGATGATCACATCGCAGCGAGGCTTGAACGGGGCGAGGTCGCTTTCTTCGCGAACGCTACTCCGGCCTTCTTCACCGTAGTATTGGTCGGCCCGACACAGGGGTAGCGGATCACGATCCATGACAACGGCGCAGAGTTGACCCGGGCTATCGGCTGCCGGCTGAAGACGATAGCCCACTTTCATGGCGATGACGGGATGTTCGGTGTGCTGCAAATCCAGTGCGCTGAGGCACATGACGTCAAATGGCGTCAGGTTGCGAAATTCCATGTAGGAATATCCCCTCTATCAAGAAGAGTTGACATCCATGTCGTGAGTTTTGAGTGCGGTGGACGCCGTGCCGAGCGCACAGCCGACCGCTATCAGGTGATTCAAGTCACTTGGCTAAGGTTGTTGCTATGGAGCGGGTGGTTCGAGCGGTAGAGTGATGTCGATACTTCAAGCGTGCGTAACCTCTCCTTCGAATTGCAGGATGTCGCACGTAAGGCTGATGACGTAGCTGCAAGATTGGATCCTGCTATTTTTTGTTGTTCGAACATTACGCCCGTCGGTATGGGCTGGGGGTATCGGGACCATGCCCCCGAAAAAGCGTTCCGTCGAGCGTGCAAGTGTAAGCAGATGTTATAGCGTGGATGGCCCCGCTGCGTTGCTAGTGGGGCGTGCCCGGCATAGGGCTGTTCGCGCTGCGGTTCCGCGATGGCAAAGATCCCCAAACCGCGTCAGGGGGGCTATTTCCGAGGCTTTCTTGAGCCTCGTGGCACAGCCGAGAAGGACATGGCGGCGGTGATCCAGGAAGCCCACATCCAAGGCGCTTCCACGCGTTCGGTGGACGAGCTAGTCAAGGCCATGGGCATGACCGGCATCTCCAAGCGTCAGGTGTCACGGCCAGTCGGCAAGATCGATAAGCCCGTCCATGCCTTCCTCGATCGCCATCTGGAAAGGGCATCGCTTGCGTGATCATCAGGCGGTCTGATTGGCCGGCTTTGTGACGCGGTTACTCCCCCTCTCCCGCACCCAGAACAAGGTGGCGCCGGCCACCGCCGCCGGCATCATCAGCACGTTCACCCCAGGGATCAGCAGCGCCAGGTAAGTCACCCCGCCAAACCCCAGGCTCTGCCAGCGCTTGCTGCGCAACCAGGCGAGCATGTCCTGCCAGCTCATCTTGTTGTTGTCTGCCGGGTAGTCGATGTACTGGATGGCCATCATCCAGACGCCGAAAACCAACCACAATGGCGCAGCCACCACGTTCACCACCGGGACCAGCGAGAGGATGAACAGCCCAATGGCCCGCGGCAAAAAATACCCCAGCTTGCGCATTTCGCGGCTGAGGGTGCGGGGCACCATGGCTGCCAGCTCGCCCCAGCTGAACGCCGGGAAGTTGTCCTGGCCGCGTACCACCACTTCGACCTTTTCTGCCAGAAACCCGTTGAAGGGCGCGGCGATTACATTGGCCACCAGGGTAAAGGTGAAGAACACCATCAGGATGACCAGCGCCACGAACAAAGGCCACAGGATGTATGTGAGAAAGCTCAGCCAGCTGGGCAGGGTAGGCATCAGCGTGTCTACCCACAGGCTGAACTGATGGCCGGCAAAGTAGATCAGGCCACCGAACAGCAACAGGTTCACGGCCAGTGGCAGCAGCACGAACAGCCGCAGGTTGGGGCTCAGCACCAGTTTCAGGCCTTCACGCAGATACTGGGGGCCGGAGAGGACGGGGGCTTGCATCGGGGTACTCCGCAGAGAGTTGAAAACGCGCTGACCTTACCCGAGTTTGCCGCCTGCACCAAAGGCAACACGCTGGCGGGAAACTGCTGGTAACAAACCCGTAGACCACGGAAAGCTGGCAAATTCACCGTATAGACAATGGCTATGAGGTGGATTGTCGAAGGATATTTCCTTAATCTTTGCCACCTCGCTACAGTGCGCTCAACTTTCAGCTTTACGGGCCTGCGCGTCGTAGCCTTCCCCAAGGTGCTGCGCGGGCCCCTTTTATTTCCACAGCTGGCCGGGCCGGTCCATCATGGCCGGCCTCGCAGCCCGCTCGACAGGAGTTCGACATGTCCGAAGTACGTCATTCGCGCGTCATCATTCTGGGTTCCGGCCCTGCCGGTTACAGCGCAGCAGTGTATGCCGCCCGTGCCAACCTCAAGCCGCTGCTGATCACCGGCATGCAGGCCGGTGGCCAGCTGACCACCACGACTGAAGTCGACAACTGGCCGGGTGACCCCCACGGCTTGACTGGCCCGGCGCTGATGCAGCGCATGCAGGAGCACGCCGAGCGCTTCGAGACCGAAATCGTGTTCGACCACATCAACGCTGTCGATCTGGCCAACAAGCCGTTCACCCTCAAAGGTGACAGCGGCACCTACACCTGTGACGCCCTGATCGTTGCCACCGGTGCCAGTGCCCGCTACCTGGGTCTGCCTTCCGAAGAAGCGTTCATGGGCAAGGGCGTGTCGGCCTGCGCCACGTGCGACGGGTTCTTCTACCGCAACAAGCCGGTAGCCGTGGTAGGTGGTGGCAACACTGCCGTGGAAGAGGCGCTGTACCTGGCCAATATCGCCAGCAAGGTGACCCTGGTTCACCGCCGTGACACCTTCCGTGCCGAGAAGATTCTGGTCGACAAGCTGCACGCTCGCGTTGCCGAAGGCAAGATCGAGCTCAAGCTCAACGCCACGCTGGACGAAGTGCTGGGCGACAACATGGGTGTGACCGGTGCCCGCCTGAAGAACAACGACGGCAGCAGCGACGAGCTGAAGGTCGACGGTGTGTTCATCGCCATTGGCCACACCCCGAACACCTCGCTGTTCGAGGGCCAGTTGACCCTGAAGGACGGTTACCTGGTGGTCAGCGGTGGCCGCGAAGGCAATGCTACCGCCACCAACGTAGAAGGTGTGTTTGCCGCTGGCGACGTAGCCGACCACGTCTACCGTCAGGCGATCACGTCGGCGGGTGCAGGCTGCATGGCCGCGCTGGACGTCGAGCGTTACCTCGACGGCCTGGCCAACGCCGCCTTCTGACCTGGCAAGCCGGGGCCGCTTGGCGGCCCCGTGCTACAGGCTGAGGCGCATCGACAGGTCGACCGCCTTTACGTCCTTGGTCATTGCACCGATCGAAATATAGTCCACGCCCGTTTCGGCAATTTCCCGCAGGGTTTCCTCGCTGACCCCACCGCTGGCTTCCAGCTTCGCTTTGCCTGCAGTGATCCCCACCGCCTCGCGCATCTCGTCCAGGCTCAGCTCATCGAGCATGATGATGTCGGCGCCCGCCGCCAGCGCCTGGCGCAACTCGTCCAGGGTTTCTACCTCAATCTCCACCGGCTTGCCTGGGGCAATGCGGTGCGCGGCGGTTACCGCTTCGGCCACGCCACCACTGGCGGCAATGTGGTTCTCCTTGATCAGGAACGCGTCGTACAAGCCAATGCGATGGTTGTGGCAACCGCCGCAGGTGACTGCGTACTTCTGCGCCAGGCGCAGCCCCGGCAGCGTCTTGCGGGTGTCCAGCAGGCGCACCTGGGTGCCCTGCACCAGGTCGGCCAGCAGCCGGGCACGGGTAGCCACGCCGGACAGCATCTGCAGGAAGTTCAGGGCACTGCGTTCACCGCTGAGCAGCGACCGCGCCGGCCCCTCCAGGTGAAACAGCGGCTGGTTGGCCTGGGCACGGTCACCGTCGGCTACTTGCCAATGCACCGCAACGCGCGGGTCCAGTTGCCGGAATACCGCATCCACCCACGCAGTGCCAGCGATCACGCACGCCTCACGGGTGATGATGGTCGCTTTGGCCAGGCGCTCGGCCGGGATCAACTGCGCGGTGATGTCGCCACTGCCGATGTCCTCCAGCAACGCGCGGCGCACATTGGCTTCGATTTCAGCGGTCAGGTCGGCAAGGCGTAGGTTCGGCATGTTCGGCTCCACAAGCTAGATGCCGGCGATTATAGGGCAGGGCGCAGGTGTGTACAGCCGCATGGGCGACAACCTCTGGTCACGTGCAGGGAGTCATTTCTGATAAATGCAGGTCACTGTCCCTAGGAAAACGGTGCTGGCAGCAGTGGAATTTTTTGCTGATAATGGCGTCCGTTATTTGGCGTCATAGCTTTGACGATCAAGGGCCATGAACGGCCAGACCCTGCAAGGAGTACAGGATGCGCAAAGAGGGCAAGGTTGTGCCTCTGGCGGCAGCCAGCGATCAAGGACGACGCCCGCCGCTGGCCGGCCTGCCCGTGCTGTTGCTGCAGGTGCGTGACAAGGCCGCCTTGCAACTGCGCCAAGGCCTGCACGACCTGTTCGACAATGCCGACGACACGCTGTTCGAAATGGCAGACAAGGCGGCCGATCGCGGCGGCCAGCACCTGTACTTCGAAGCCATGCGCGACCTGCGCCTCAAGCGCAAGAGTATTGAACGCGGGGTCATAGACACCTTCCATGACCGCTTCGCCCGCCTGGGCGACAACGACCTGGTGGGTGGCTTGATGGTGCCTGCGCCCGTACGCCGTGCGGTTCATCCTCAACTCACCGCCACCATCGACGCCATGGTTGCCAGGGTCAATGCTCGCGACGCCACCGCGCTGCAGCACATGGGGCTACGCTTTCAGGCCCTGCTGGAGTGGCCCCTGCCTGAACAGCTCAACCCGCTGGCGCCTGCCGCCCTGTGTGGCTATTTCATCGATGCGGTCCGTAGCCTGGGCGTGGCAGCACGGGTGAAGGATGTGTTGCTCAAGCTGTTCGAGCGCTACGTGCTGCGTGATGCGGACGTCATCTATGACGAAGTCAACCGGTTGATGGCCGCCGCCGGGGTATTGAGCCATTTGCCGCCCAGCCCGCGCCGCCGTGCCGAGGACCGCCAGTTGCCAGTGCGCCAGCCGCTGGACGAAGGTGAAGGCGCGATAGCCGCCGATGCCTCCGGCCATTTGCTGTTCGACACCTTGCAGCCATTGCTGGCGCGATCGCGCGGGCTGTTTGCCCCGCGGTTGCAGGCCAACGGCAACGCGCAGCCCGTCGACACCGCCGACGTGCTGCGACTGCTGTCACACCTGCAGCATTACGTGCCAGGCCCAGAAGCCATCGACGAGTTCGAACTGGGGCAGCAGCTTGAGCAACTGCTGCTGAGGGTGAGCGTGCGCAGTGGTACGCGCCGGCGAATTCACCCGGCCGACGAAGACATGATCAACCTCATGGGCCGCGTGTTCACGTTTATCGGCTGCGATGAAAATCTCCCGCCTGTTCTTCGCTCGCTGCTCAAGCGCCTGCAAATTCCTCTGCTGAAGGTCGCGTTGCTGGACAAGAGCGTGCTAAGCCGGCCTGGCCACCCGGCCCGGCGCTTGCTCAACGAAATCGCCGCGGCCAGCCTGGGTTGCAACCACGACAAGAACGGCCTGGGTGGCACCCTGCAACTGCGAGTGGAGCGGATTGTGCAGCGCGTTCTCAACGACTTCGCTGAAGACCCGCGCCTGTTCGCCGAGCTGCTTGAAGAGTTCCTCGGCCAGAACCAGCACGAGCGGCGCCGTAACGAGCTGTTCGAGCAGCGCACGCGTGACGCCGAAGAGGGGCGAGTCCAGGCCCTCCAGGCCAGGCGGCAGGTTCAAGCGGTGCTGAACCAGCGCTTGCGCGGGCGTGTGCTGCCGCAGGGCGTGGTGCACATGCTGGTGCAGCACTGGAGCCAGGTGCTGATGCTGGCGTGGTTGAAACAGGGTGAGGCGTCGTGGGCCTGGCGCACGGCAGTACACACCCTGGACACGCTGCTTGCCAGCGTAACCCCGCCTTATGAACCCGAAGCGCTGGTGCAGCAGGTGCCCGCGCTTCTGAAAGCACTGCGTGAGGGCCTTGCCAGCGTGGCGACCGACTCGGCCACAACCCGCGACTTCTTCTTGCAGTTGGAACAGCTGCACCTGCGCGCTTGCGCCGGCGAACAACTGCCCTCGGAGGATGATGTTCTGGTTGCCCAAGACATCATGCTCGATGCGGCGCAAGAGGAAGGCGCCGTGATGCCTCGCGTGGCAAATGGCCCGCTGAGCCAGGTGAACGGTTTGCGTATCGGTACCTGGATTGAGGTGTTGGACGAACAGGAAGCCCAGCGCTGCAAGCTGGTAGCCCGCATCGATAGCCGCGACAGGTTGGTGTTCGCCAACCACGCCGGCATGAAAGTGCGCGAGTGGGACGTCGCCGGCCTGGGCCTGGGCCTGCAACAGGGCACCGTACGGGTGCTGGACGACGGACCCTTGTTCGACCGGGCGCTCGATGCGGTGATCAAAAGCCTGCATGACCTGAAGTAGGCCGCATTACAATCATTCACATGCCAATGGCGATGGCCGCAGGGCATACTGTGCCCCTGTCTGGCGCTTTTCAGGATCTGCCCCATGCAATTGGACCGTGCCAGTGGTTGGTTCCACGGAGACGGAATCACGCACTGCCCCTCGCCAAATTTCAATGCGCGCCCGCAGGGCGAGCCTATCTCCCTGCTGGTTATCCACAACATCAGCCTGCCACCTGCGTGCTTTGGAAGTGGCAAGGTGCAGCAGTTTTTCCAGAACCGGTTGGACCCGGATGAGCACCCGTACTTTGCAGGCATCTGCCACCTGACGGTATCCGCGCACCTGTTCATCGAACGTGACGGCGCCGTGACGCAGTTCGTGTCATTGTGCGACCGCGCCTGGCACGCCGGTGTGTCCAGCTTCGACGGGCGCGAAGGCTGCAACGACTTTTCCATCGGCATCGAGCTTGAAGGCACCGACGAGCTGCCCTACACCGATGCCCAGTACCGGGTACTGGAACAGGTGACCCGGCTTATCCGCAGCGCCTGGCCTGCCATTGGGGTGGATCGCATTACCGGCCACAGCGACATTGCCCCGCAGCGCAAGACCGACCCAGGCCCTGCATTCGACTGGTCGCGCTACCGCGAGGCGCTGCACTACGGCGAGGGCAAGGCATGAGTTTTCTGGTGTTGTTGATGGCGCTGTGGTTCGAGAAGTTTTCGGCCATGCGCCACGGGGTGCAGCGCGACGGCTTCTTCCTGGGCGAACTGGCGCGGCTTGAGCGCAGCGGCCAGCGGCAGCCAGGGTGGGTGTTGGCTACCGTGGTGCTGGCACCGGTCGCCTTGCTGGTGCTGCTACTGCACGTGCTAGAGCCGGTCGCCTATGGCCTGTTGGCCCTGCCTGTGCACCTGCTGGTACTCATCTACAGCCTGGGCCGTGGCGACGTCAAAGCGCCGCTGGGGTTGTTGCGTGATGCCTGGCGCCGGGGCGATGACCAGGCGGCGCTGCATGTGGCAGAGCGCGACCTTGGCCTGGTGGCCGACGGGCCGCGCAGCTTGATGGAGCGGGTGCAGAGCCAGTTGCTATGGCAGGTGTACCAAGGCTTTTTCGCCGTCATTTTCTGGTACTTCGTACTGGGCCCCGCCGCCGCGCTGGCCTATCGGCTGCTGGCGCTGTGCACCGAGCACAGCAGGCAACCTGCACTGCAAACCCGTGCAGAACAGCTGCGCCATATCATGGACTGGCTACCCGTGCGTGTGGTGGCGTTGAGCTTTGCCCTGGTGGGCAATTTTGTCGCGGTCACCCGGGTGATGCTCCATGAAGTACTGAACTGGCACATCAGCGCTGCGCACCTAGTTGCCCGCGTTGGGCGCATTGCTGACGATATCCCCGATGAAGAAGACACCGAACGTGGGCTCGGCCGGCTGGATAGCCTGTGGGAGCTGGTGCTGCGTTGTGGGGTGCTGTGGTATGCGGTGTTCGCGCTGTTGACCGTGCTGCTCTGAATTGCAGGTAGCGCTATACCCGGCGTTACTGCAACGCCTGCCAGCCGAATAGCTGGCAGGCATTGCGGGTGCTGGCATCGGCCAGCGCTTGCACCTCCACCCCCATCACCTCGGCCAACGCCTGGGCAATGTCTGGCAGGTGCTCCGGGCTGTTGCGCACGCCCGGGTGCATAACAGGGGCCATGTCGGGCGCGTCGGTTTCAAGTACCACGGCGTCCAACGGCAGCCTGGCCAGGGTCTTGCGCAGGCGCAGCGCCTGCGGCCAGGTGCCGGCACCGCCGAGCCCAAGGCGGAACCCCAGCTTGAGGTATTCGCGCGCTTCTTCGTAGCTGCCGGCAAACGCATGAATGATACCGGCCCGTGCCGGCCGGTAGCGCTTGAGGGTGGCGATCACCTGGGCATGGCTGCGGCGCACGTGCAGCAGGGCGGGGAGCTGGAAGTCGCAAGCCATTTGCAGCTGCGATTCGAACAGGTGTTGCTGCTGCGCCTTGTCCAGGTGCGGCAGGTAGTAGTCCAGGCCGAACTCACCTACCGCACACAGCCGAGGGTCGCCCTGCAGGCGCTCGAGCCACCCTCGCAGGTGCTCGAGGTCGGCTGGCCGATGCTGCTCAAGGTATACCGGGTGCAGCCCCAGCGCTGCGGGCAGGCGCGGGTCGGCGCAGGCCAGGTCCCACACCCGCTGGAAATTGGCCTGATACACCCCCAGTACCACCATCCTCGTTACGCCACGCGCCGTCGCGCGGGCCAGCAGGCCTGCGCGATCGGCATCGAAGTCGGGGAAGTCCAGGTGGGTGTGGGTATCGATCAGGCGCATGGTCAGGCCTGGGTGATGCGCTGCTTGAAGGTACGGCCAACCGCGTGTACCCCGGGCTGGTAGCGTTGTTCTTCGATAGCGGCCAATGCCAGCTCCAGCGCCGTCGCCGCAATCTGGCCGTGCTGCTGGGCCATGGCGTTGACCGGAAGCGGCAGGAAGTCCAGCAACTGGTTGTCGCCAAAGGTACCCAGTTGTAGCTGACGGGCCCCGGGCGGGCATGCCTGCAGGGTATCGAACACCCCCTGCAGCAGTACGTAGGACGTGGTGATCAAGGCGTCCGGCAGGCTACCCAGGTCATCGATGAGTTGCTGCATCAGTTGCTGGCCGCAGGCACGGCTGAACGCATCGCCCTGATAACGGCGCACTTCGCCGGTGTAACCCTGCAAGGCTTCATCAAAACCGCCGGCGCGGGCCTGGCTGACGGACAGTTCCGGGCGCGCGCCAATCAGCGCGATGCTGTTGGGCGATGCGCTCAGCAGGCTGGCTGCCAGCCGGCGGCTGGCATCGCGGTCATCACTGATCACCGAGCAGAAGTGTGCCGGATCCAGGCTACGGTCGATGGCGATCACCGGCAGGCCTTTGTCCTGCAGTTCGCGGTAGCTCTGGTCTTCGGGCGGCAGGCAACTGGCGACGAACAGGGCATCGCAACGCCGCGCCCGGAACAACTGCTGCAGTTGCCGTTCGCTGTCAGGCTGGTCGTCGCTGCTGGCAATGAGCAGTTGGTAGCCGCGGGCCCGGGCGCCTTGTTCCAGCTGCTTGGCGATCCGGGCGTAGCTGGGGTTTTCGAGGTCCGGCAGGATGAAGCCCAGGGTACGGGTATGCCGGCTGCGCAGCCCGGCCGCCTGGGGGTTGGGGGTAAAGCCATGGGCCTCCACCACCGCACGAACCCGTTCCACGGTCGTGTTGCTGATGCGCTGCTGTTCGGCCTTGCCATTGATGACGTAGCTGGCAGTGGTCACGGACACACCGGCCAGACGGGCGATATCGCTGAGTTTCACCGAATTTTCCTTGTTATTACCGGGGCTGGCTATAAGCGTTGGCCGGGCATTCTGCCTGGCGGGTGGCTTGCGGCGCAGACGACTATTGTCGCAATTGTCCGACAGGATGGGGCTTTTTCCTCGGAAGATTATCGAGTAACGTGGCCGCCTGGTCAGGTTAAACGTTTCAGCCTCCGAATTTTCTGCCTCGGCTGCCCTCTGTGCAAGGCTGTTGAGCTGGCCATTTCCGTGAATTTCACAACAATACTCCAGTACCCACCTCGGGAACTGCAAAAGGAGAAGGTCATGCTCGAGCTCGCCAGAGAGCAGATAGCCATGGGCCAGACGGCCCCAGACAAGGCGCACGCATTGCGCCTGCTGGCGGACCGGCTGGTTGCTGACGGGCTGGTCGCCGACGGTTACCTGCAAGGTTTGCAGGACCGCGAGGCGCAAGGCTCCACCTTCCTCGGCCAGGGGATCGCCATCCCCCATGGCACCCCGCAAACCCGCGATCTGGTGTTCGCCACCGGTGTGCGCCTGTTGCAGTTCCCCGAAGGTGTGGACTGGGGTGATGGCCAGAGGGTCTACCTGGCCATTGGCATTGCTGCCCGCTCCGACGAGCACCTGCGGCTGCTGCAACTGTTGACCCGCGCCCTGGGCGAAACCGACCTGGCCGAGGCGTTGCGCCGGGCCAGCACGGCCGACGCGCTGCTCAAGCTGCTGCAAGGCGCCCCTCAGGAACTGGCGCTGGACGCCCAATTGGTGGGCCTGAACCTGGCCGCTGAAGATTTCGACGAACTGGCCTGGCGCGGCGCTCGCCTGCTCCAGCGTGCCGAGTGCGTGGACAGCGGTTTTGCCGCCGTGCTGCAGCAGGCCGAGCCTCTGCCCCTGGGCGAAGGCCTGTGGTGGTTGCACAGCGAGCGCCAGGTCCGCCAGCCAGGCCTGGCCTTCGTGACCCCGCAGCAGCCGCTGCGTTACCGCGACCAGCCGCTCAACGGCCTGTTCTGCCTGGCCAGCCTGGGTGCGGCGCACCAGGCCCTGCTGGAACGCCTGTGCGAAGTGCTGATCGAAGGCCGTGGCCAGACGCTGTACCAGGCGACCAGCAGCCGGGCCGTGCTCCAGGTGTTGGGTGGCGAGGCGCCAGCAGACTGGCCCAGCGCGCGCATCGTGCTGGCCAACCCCCATGGCCTGCATGCCCGTCCGGCCAAGGTGCTAGCGCAGTTGGCCAAGGGCTTTGAAGGCGAGATCCGCGTACGCCTGGTCGACAGTGCCCAGCCCGCCGTGTCGGTGAAGAGCCTGAGCAAGCTGCTGAGCCTGGGCGCCCGCCGTGGGCAGGAACTGGAACTGGTGGCCGAGCCTGACATTGCTGCCGACGCCTTGCCGGTGCTGCTTGCCGCCATCGAACAGGGCCTGGGTGAAGACGTCGAGCCGCTGCCAACCAGCCCGGCCCCGGTAAGCACCCCGGCCCCAGAGGTGTTGCGGGCGCCCGCGCCGGGCAGCCGTGTGCAGGGCGTGGGCGCTGCGCCGGGCATCGCTTGCGGGCCAGCCCATGTGGTCACCGAACGCGCTTTCGACTACCCGCTGCGTGGCGAGTCGTGCAGCGCCGAGCGCCAGAAGCTGCGCGATGCCATTGCCAGTGTGAACACCGACTTGCAGGCGCTGGTGCAACGCAGCGAGGCGAGCATCGGCGAGATTTTTGTCACCCACCAGGAAATGCTCGCCGACCCGGCCCTGACCGATGACGTCGAACAGCGCCTGGGGCAGGGCGAGAGCGCCGCCGCTGCCTGGATGGCCGTGATCGAAGCCGCCGCCAGCCAGCAGGAGGCCCTGCATGATGCCTTGCTGGCCGAGCGTGCGGCCGACCTGCGCGACGTGGGCCGCCGGGTACTCGCCCAGCTGTGTGGCATAAAGGCACAGGCCGAGCCTGACCAGCCCTACGTGCTGGTGATGACCGAGGTCGGCCCGTCTGACGTCGCCCGCCTGGACCCGGCACGGGTCGCCGGTATCGTCACCGCTCAAGGGGGCGCCACCGCACACAGTGCCATCGTGGCCCGGGCCTTGGGCATTCCGGCAGTGGTGGGTGCAGGTGCCGCGATGCTGCTGCTGGAAAACGGCACGCCGCTGTTGCTGGATGGCCAGCGCGGCGTGGTCAATGTCGCCCCGCCGGCAGAAGACCTGCAGCGGGCATTGGCCGAGCGCGACCTGCGCGAGCAACGCCTGCAGGCGGCGTGGGAGAAACGCCTGGAACCTGCGGTCACCCGTGATGGCCACGCCATCGAAGTGTTCGCCAACATCGGCGAGAGCAGCGGCATCGCCAAGGTGGTCGACCAAGGCGCCGAAGGCGTGGGCTTGTTGCGTACCGAGCTGATTTTCATGGCCCACCCCCAGGCACCTGACGTCGCCACCCAGGAGGCTGAGTACCGCCGGGTGCTGGACGGCCTGGGCGGCCGCCCGCTGGTGGTGCGTACCCTGGACGTGGGCGGCGACAAGCCTTTGCCCTACTGGCCGATCGCTGCCGAAGAAAACCCCTTCCTGGGTGTGCGCGGGGTGCGCCTGACCCTGCAGCGCCCACAGGTGATGGAAGACCAGCTGCGCGCCCTGTTGCGTGCCGCCGACAACCGCCCGCTGCGCATCATGTTCCCCATGGTCGGCCAGGTGCATGAGTGGCGCGAGGCACGGGCCATGGTCGAGCGCCTGCGGGCGGAAATACCGGTGGCAGACCTGCAGCTGGGGATCATGGTCGAGGTGCCGTCGGCAGCGCTGCTGGCGCCGCAACTGGCCCGCGAAGTGGATTTCTTCAGCATCGGCACCAACGACCTGACCCAATACACCCTGGCCATCGACCGCGGCCACCCCAGCCTGTCGGCCCAGGCCGACGGCCTGCACCCGGCAGTGCTCAGCCTGATCGACATGACCGTACGCGCCGCCCATGCCCATGGCAAATGGGTAGGGGTATGCGGCGAACTGGCCGCCGACCCGCAAGCGGTTGCCGTGCTGCTGGGGCTGCAGGTGGACGAGCTGAGCGTCGCTTCGCGCAGCATCGCCGAGGTCAAGGCACTGGTGCGCCAGGCCGATTATTCGACGGCCCGCGCCCTGGCGCAGGAGGCCTTGCAACAAGACAGCGCCGCAGCGGTGCGTGCGCTGGTGGAGCGTTACTGAATGGCCAAGATACTGACCCTTACCCTGAACCCGGCACTGGATATCACCATTGGCCTGGACACCCTGCGCCCCGGGCACGTCAACCGCAGCCTCGCCCAGCAAAGCCACGCCGCCGGCAAGGGCCTGAATGTGGCGCAGGTGCTGGCCGACCTGGGGCACAGCGTAACTGTTGCCGGCTTCCTCGGGCAGGACAACCTGCAGGCTTTTGAAGCCCTGATCGACTGGCGCGGCTTTGCCGACTGCTTCGTGCGCGTGCCCGGTGAAACCCGCAGCAACCTCAAGTTGGTCGAAGCCGACGGCCGGGTTACCGACATCAACGGCCAAGGCCCTGAAATCGACGACGCCGCCCGCAGCGCCCTGTTGCGTCTGCTGCTGCAAGTGGCGCACGGCCATGATGCGGTGGTGGTCGCCGGCAGCCTGCCCCGTGGCGTAGACCCGCACTGGTTCCGGCAACTGCTCGACACGCTCAAGGCGCAGGGCCTGAAAGTGGCCCTGGACAGCAGCGGCGAGGCCCTGCGTGCAGGCCTGCAGAGCGCGCCATGGCTGGTTAAACCCAATACCGAAGAACTGGGCGAAGTGCTCGGCCTGGCCGTGGATGAGCCCGCGCAGCAGGGCGAAGCTGCCCAGCGCTTGCTGGCAACCGGTATCGAGCACGTGGTGGTGTCTGCCGGCGAGCAGGGCGTGCGCTGGTTCAGCCAAGGGACAACCCTGGCCGCTGTACCGCCCAAGGTGACGGTGGCAAGTACCGTCGGGGCCGGCGATTCACTGGTGGCGGGCATGGTGCACGGCCTGCTGCAGCATGAGGCCCCTGCCCGAACCTTGGCCCGGGCCACCGCCATCGCGGCCCAGGCCGTCACCCAGGTGGGCTTCGGCATCCGCGACCAGGCGCAACTGGCGCACCTGGAAGCCGGGGTGCAACTGACAGAACAACAAGAGGGTTGCCGATGAACATTGCCATTGTCACCGCCTGCCCCAACGGGCAGGTGTCGAGCGTGCTGAGTGCGCGGCTGCTGTCCGCCGCTGCCCAGCGCCGCGGCTGGAGCACCAGCGTCGAGGTGCAGGACACCGAGCACCCGGAGCGCCAGCTCAGCGCTGCACAGATCGCCGAGGCCGACTGGGTGCTGGTGGTCAGCACCGGATCTGTGGACCTGAGCCGCTTTGTGGGCAAGCGTGTCTACCAGAGTACGCCGTCCCAGGCCTTGGCCGACCGCGAAGGTTTTCTGGATGAAGCCGCCGCCAATGCCAGCCTGTTGGCTGCCGCTGCGCCCGAAACCGCGCTCGCCACCCATAGCGCCGTACGCATCGTGGCCGTCACCGCCTGCCCGACCGGCGTTGCGCATACCTTCATGGCAGCGGAGGCTTTGCAGCAGGCTGCGCAGCAGCTGGGCTACCAGCTTACGGTCGAGACCCAAGGTTCGGTGGGCGCGCGCAACCCGTTGTCTGCCGATGCCATCGCGGCGGCCGATGTAGTGCTGCTGGCCGCCGACATCGAAGTGCCCACGGCGCGGTTCGCCGGCAAGCGCATCTACCGCTGCGGTACCGGCATCGCCTTGAAGCAGGCGCGAGCCACCCTGGACAAGGCCTTGGCCGAGGCGAAAGTGGAAGGGGCTGCCGATGCGGCAGCTGCCGCCCCGGCCAAGGGCGAGAAAACCGGGGTGTACAAGCACCTGCTGACCGGTGTGTCCTTCATGCTGCCCATGGTGGTGGCGGGCGGCCTGCTGATTGCACTGTCGTTCGTGTTCGGCATCGAGGCATACAAGGAACCCGGTACCCTGCCTGCAGCTTTGATGCAGATCGGTGGCGAAGCCGCCTTCAAGTTGATGGTGCCGCTGTTGGCCGGTTACATCGCCTGGTCCATCGCCGACCGCCCCGGGCTGGCCCCCGGCATGATTGGCGGCCTGCTGGCCAGTACCCTGGGCGCAGGCTTTATCGGCGGTATCGTGGCGGGTTTCCTGGCCGGTTACAGCGCAAAAGCCATTGCCCGCTGGGCGCGGCTACCCACCAGCCTGGAAGCGCTCAAGCCAATCCTGATCATCCCGTTGCTGGCCAGCCTCTTCACTGGCCTGGTGATGATCTACGTAGTTGGCCAGCCGGTGGCGGCCATGCTCGAAGGCCTTACCCACTTCCTCGACAGCATGGGCACCACCAATGCCATCCTGTTGGGGCTACTGCTGGGCGGCATGATGTGCGTGGACCTGGGCGGGCCGATCAACAAGGCGGCCTACGCGTTTTCGGTCGGGCTGCTGGCTTCGTCCAGCTACGCACCCATGGCGGCCACCATGGCGGCGGGCATGGTGCCGCCGATTGGCCTGGGTATCGCCACCTTCCTGGCGCGTCGCAAGTTCGCGCAAAGCGAGCGGGAGGCGGGCAAGGCTGCATTGGCGCTGGGGTTGTGCTTTATCTCTGAAGGTGCGATTCCGTTCGCCGCCAAGGACCCGCTGCGGGTGATCCCCGCCAGCATTGCGGGCGGCGCGCTCACCGGGGCGTTGTCGATGTACTTTGGCTGCAAGCTGATGGCGCCCCACGGTGGCCTGTTCGTGTTGCTGATCCCCAATGCCATCAACCATGCCTTGCTTTATCTGCTGGCAATTGTGGCGGGTAGCCTGGTGACGGCAGTGATTTACGCGGTAATCAAGAAGAGCGAGCAGGTAGAACTGGCCGTGGCGCCCGCCAAAGGCTGACCCGTTCACTTTTCACCCATGCCCTGGGGCCATTCCGCCGCCCCAAGGCATGGACGCGTCAGCGTGATTGATGCTTGTGCCGCAATGGCACCAGCAGCTCACCCAGGCCGTTATGGTCGATTTCGTGCATCAATGCCAGCAACCCACCCAGTTCCCCCTGCGGGAAACCCTTTCGGGCAAACCAGGCCAGGTAGTCTCCCGGCAGGTCAGCGATGGCGCGACCCTGGTATTTGCCGAACGGCATGGTGCGGGTAACGAGTAATTCCAGGGTTTCTGGGTTCATGTCTGTTCACGGGGTCCGATTGATGCGGTGACGATACTGCAATCTGCACGAGCGCCAAAGTCGCAATCATGCAGAACGCCGCTGCCGAGAGTTTACGGTCATCATTTAAATCATTGATATATATAGAGTTTTATTTATTGGTCAGGTTGGCACGATCGCTGCTCTTATCTAGAGCACTACCACCTGCCAAGGAGTTTTGCCATGAGCAACCCGAACAAAGACGTTGTGGATGTACTGAACGACCTGATCGAGTACAGCAAAGACGGCGAGAAGGGTTTCCGTGAATCGGCCGACGATGTGAAGAACCCTGAGCTCAAGGCATTCTTCGGCCAACGTGCTGGCGAGTGCGCCAACGCAGCAGCAGAGCTGCAAAGCGAAGTGCGTCGCCTGGGCGGCGACCCTGAGACTTCCACCAGCGTCAGCGGTGACCTGCACCGTGGCTGGGTAAACTTCAAGTCCATGCTCACCGGCAAAGACGAAAAGGCTGTTCTCAACGAAGTGGAACGTGGTGAAGACCACGCTCTGAAGGCCTACAAAGAAGCCCGCGAAAAACTGGTCAAGCTTGGCCGTGCAGCTACCGACACCGCCTATGCGCTGGTTGAGAAGCAACTGCAAGGCGTACAGCGCAACCACGACCAAGTGAAAGCCCTGCGTGACTCCGCCCGCGCTGGCTCTTAACGGCCAGGCCCCTCGACACGGTTGCGGCCATTGGCTTTAGCCCTGTAGAGCGCTTCATCCGCAGCACCCAGCAGGCCTGCCAGGTCATGCTGGGTGTTTGCCGTGTGTGCACTGACGCCAATGCTCACCGTGACAGGTTGTGTGTCCTGGCCAAACGGCGCCAGCCGCTCAACCTGGGCGCGTATTCTCTCTGCCAGCAGCATCGCCCCCGCCTCGTCGGTTTCCGGTAATACCACCTGAAATTCCTCACCGCCGTAACGTGCTGCCAGGTCGGCAGGCCGCCTGATCGACGCCTCGATGGCCTTGGCTACCTCGCGCAGGGCATGGTCGCCACCTGCATGGCCGTGGCGCTGGTTGAATGCCTTGAAATGGTCCACATCCACCATCAGCACGGCGAGTGGCTTGCGGTTGCGCTGGGTACGCGCCCATTCCTGGCGCAGCACCTGGTCGAGCCGCCTGCGGTTGGCCAGGCCGGTCAGGCTGTCGGTCGCAGCCAGGGCGGCAAGGCCCTGTTCAGCCTGGTGGCGCCGACGCAGTTCTCGGCCCAGCAGCAGCGTCAGCCACAGGATGCCTGCACACAGCAGGCCCGTGGCGACACTGACCATGATGGCGGTGCGGCGCCACGAGGCGAATACGTCGTCGGCAGAATGCACCACCAGCACGATCAGGGGCAGTTGCGCGACCCTGGCGAAGGTGTACATGCGCGGGCGACCGTCGGTTGCCGACGCCGCAGTAAAACTGCCGCTCTGCTGGCTGAGCATGCGGCGAAAATTCGGTCGGTCTGCATAATTGCTGCCGATGGGTGGGTCCTGCGCGCGTGCGGGTTGACGCGCCAGCAGCTGGCCATCGGTATTGAACAGGTTGATGTTGCTGTCCGCGCCAATGTCCAACCTGCGGAACAGGTCCACGAAGTAAGACAGGCGCAGGGCACCGGCGGCAACACCGGCAAATTCGCCACCAGGCCCCGTGATGCGCCGGCTGAAGCTGATGCACCAGTCCAGCCCACCCAGCCGCGCTTTGAACGGTGGGCCAACCAGCAAGCCCAGGCTGTCGTTGCGCGCGTGGGCCTGAAACACCCCGGTATCGGCGAAATTGGCCTTGCGTGGCACAGTGCTGGTGGAGTCCCCCACCACATCGCCTTGCTTGTCCAGCCATAGCACGTCCCCGCGCTTGCGGTCGACGAACGCTTCGTTGAACAGCAGGCGCTGGCGCAGCGGGCCCGGTATGCTCGGCAGCTCGCTACGCCCAACGGCCCATATCAGGCCCTTGAGGGATTGGTCGTAGAGCTCGGCATTGCGCAAAATGTCACTTTCGATCAGCTGCACGATGTTGTTGGCCGAGCGCACGGCCGACAGCTCCACGCTGTCCCGCTCACGGGCCAGCAGGTAACTGACGATGGCTACGATCGCCAGCACGGCCACGCAGCTGCCCAGGGTAAGCGCCAGTTCGGGGTGTGACCTGTGAAGTGCGAAACGCGGTGAGGGGGTTGGCATGTTCGCTACTGCAGGGGCAGGGCCATTCGCGGCGGCGACATTCTAGGGAACTGTGGATTGTCGGACAAGTTTGCCCGACAGAATCCCCATGCGGCAGTGTTCAGCACTGCCGCATGTTCAGTTCAAGGGGCGGCAGACCAAGGTCAGAACACGTTGAACGGGTAGTCGACGATAACCCGCACTTCATCGTTGTCGCTGTTGCTGTCGATGGACGCATAGCCCTGGCTGCCACGGTGGGTGGCGTAGCGCAGCAATACCGACAGGTCCTTGAAGTCACCTTCCTGGAACACGTATTTCACATCCAGGTCGCGCTCCCAGTGTGTGGCGTTCTTGCCGTCGGCGCGGTAGTAGTCGTAGTGGGTATTGCCCTGGTCGGCCTTGGTCAGGTCTGCCTTGCCCCGCGAGTACGACAGCGACGTGCTCAGGCCAGGCACGCCCAGGCCGGCGAAATCGTAGCCGTATTGCAGCTTCCACGAGCGCTCGTTGGGCGCGTTGAAGTCCGAGTACATGCGCGAGTTGTCCAGGTACACGCTGTCACCCAGGTTGATGTAGTCGAACGGCGTGTCACCGTTGACCCGCTGGTAGGCCGCCGTCACGCTGTGGTGCCCGGCGTTCAACGTCAGGTGCAGGCTGTAGGTATTGTTGTCGATGCGCCCGAGCAACGCCCTGCCGGTGTTCTGGGTGTGGTAGAAGTGCGCGCCGGGGTTGAGGCTGAGCTGCTCGTTGACCACGTAGGTGTAGTCGAAGTCGGCGTAGTACTGGTTCCAGATGTCCTTGAGCTCGGCGGCATACAGGCTGGTGGTGATGCTTGGCGTGCCGGTCCAGGCGGCACCGGCCCAGCTCAGGTGTCGGCTTTTGTCGTGGCCGTCGAGGGTGCCGTAGTAGCTGTCGATGCGGCGGTGCCCGCTTTGGTTGTATGGCTTGGTGAAACTCACCTGGCCACCTTCGAGCAACAGGCCGTCGATGCTGTGATTGCTCAGGCTGACGCCGCGGAAGGTCTGCGGCAGCATGCGGGTTTCACCACCGGCGATCACCGGGTTGGTCAGGAACAGGTCGCCGGCTTTCAGTTCCGTATCCAGTGCCTTGAGCTTCACCGCAGCCCCCGCGGTGGAGAATGAACGCGGGGCGGCGCCCAGTTCGCCATCAGCTTTGACATGGGCAGGCAGGATGCTGGTACCGGCATAACCGCCACCGCCGTCCAGCTTCAGCCCCAACATGGCGTGGGCATCGAGACCAAAGCCGACCGTGCCGGGGGTATAGCCCGATTCGAAACGCGCCACGGCACCCTGGCCCCATTCACGTTTGTCGCGAACGCCGGGGTTGTGGTTGTCGCGGTTGAAGTAGGCATTGCGCAGGTTCAGGTTCAGGGACGAGCCTTCTACAAAACCCTGGCCCGGGCTGTCATCTGCCTGGGCGGCGCATGGAATAGTTGCAGTCAATGCAATGAACAACGGGGTAAAACGGAACGCGGAAGGCACCGGGACAAGCTCCTTGTTTCTGTCGGTGGGGCAGTTTTTGTTGTCGATAGTTGCGCTTTATATCAAGAGACGATAGGGCCGGGCAGAAAACCAGCGCCTATAAAAAAAGCCGCTGATCGGCAGCGGCTTTCAAAGGCTAACATATCGACACAAACCCTGGCCATGTCACCCAGGGCCCACCTCCGCACAGCGGCATCAGCTGTCGGCATTGGCATCCACGGTAGCTTTTGCAGCGGTCTGTTTTGCGCCTTTCACGGTATCCAGCTGTTGTGTGGCAACGGCTTCGCGAGCCTCTTCGTGGGTGCTGGCGAATGCTGCATTGCGGGCGACGAACGCCGGGGATTCTTCGGCCATGGCCAGGGGTGACAACAACAGGGAAGACAGGACGAAGACGCTGGCAATACCCATACTGTTGGACATTTGTAACTACCTTCTTGCGGTGCAAGTGTTAATGAGGACAGGGCTGAAGTTAGCCCTTCACCGGCCTTGGAAACAGAGCGAAGTTGGATAAGCACTCTTGCATGAAAGGTAACTATCTTCGTCGAACAGGTAGCGTTCAAGGCGTGAAGGCGCGGGCTAGAGCCTTTCAAGCCCATCGCCCGTTACGCCTGGGGCAGGCGCGCGCGACCAATAGGGGCGTTCAGAACCCGATAAAAGCGTAATAAACAGGCGGTTCGCTGGTGGTTTGCATCCCCCAGGCCTGCAAGTCTGAAACCAGTGCTTCATTCTCCACATGCAAGGTCCAGTGCTCACCGTCGGTTTCTGCAACCTGCGCCAGGGCCGTTGCGAAAGCGCCCATGTCGGGCAGGTAGGCGGTAAAGCCATTGCCTTTCACCGCGCTGGTGGTCATGCCCAGCCTCTGGCACACCGCAACCTTGGCGGCGATGTCGTCACGGTCAGCCTGGCGCGATGCCTGCACCAACGCCTCCAGGCCAGCATCCAGCAACTGTGTGCCGTGAATCAGTTGCGGGCCCTGCTGCCAGGCTTCGGGTGGGCAGTCCTTGCTCTCCGGCCGCAGCGGGATATGCGGGTTGATCTCTACCGGGTAGATACGGCACACCAGCGGCCGTTGCTCGTAGATGGTGCACAGGTCGTTGTCATCCAGGTTGCGACAACGGCCTGGGTTGAAGGCGGCGAAGGTCACCGACACCCGGGCCTCACCACTGCCGCACGGCACCGGGTGGGAGCGACGCAGCACATGGTCGCGCTGCTCTGCCGGCATGCCTGGGCCGTCCGTCACGAACGCCTCGATCAGGACCACCACCTGCCCACCCGCATCCGCCCACTGGCGGGCCTCGCTCAAGGTCAGGGGTACGTGATGCCCGGTGCAGCACTTGCCACAACCGGTGCAGGCGAAACGTAGGCTGTCGGTCACTTGCTCTGCGGGCTCCACTCACTGACGTACGCCTGCTGCTGACGGCGATCGTACAGGCACAGCTCGGTGCCGGTGCGCTGCTTCATGTGCTTTTGCGGGTACACGCCTTCAATCAGCAGGGCGCTCATGGCCACCCGGTCATCGAACTCTGCAGGCTTGCCGCGGGCATGGGCGTTCTTGAACTGGCTGGCGGCCAGGCACGCCTTGATCATTTGCTGGCGGTGTTCGTTCCAGGCCTCGTTGCTGGAGGCTTGGGCACCGCCGCTGAACAGGGCGCAACTGATCACAATGGAGCTGAGGCACTTCATGAATGGCTTCCCACAGGTCGCTGGCTGAGAGGGAATTATGCCCCAGTCACACCCGACGGCAAGTCGGGTGTGGCCGCAGCCGGTCAGCGCTCGGCGAACACCACGGCCCGCGCCGCCACCACCAGGCAGTCGGTCAGCTCCGGGGAAGAAAATTTGGTAAGGATGGCGTTGGCCCCGGCCTGGGTCGCCTTCTCGCTGCTCATGGCGCTGTCCAGCGAGGTGTGCAGCAATACGTAGAGGTGTTGAAAGTCCGGGGTCTGGCGCAAGGTGCGGGTGAACGCGTAGCCGTCCATTTCGCTCATCTCGATGTCCGAGACGATGATGTTGATTTCCTGCGCCGTGCCTTGCAGTTCCAGCAGCACGTTGATGGCGTCCTTGGCACTGCGCGCGGTGCGGCATTCGATGCCCAGGTTGCGCAGGGTATGCACCGACTGCTGCAGGGCCACGTTGCTGTCGTCCACCACCAGAATATTGGCAGCGGCCAGCAGGCTGGCATCTTCCTCGCTGAGCCCGCCTGGGTGAGGCTCCGGCGCAGGCGGGGCGATGCCGTGGATGACTTTTTCGATGTCCAGTACCTGTACCAGGGCGTTATCCACCCGCGTTACACCGGTGATGAACGAGCGGTTGCCCGAGCCGAAGGGCGGGGGTTTGATGTCGGTGCTCAGGCAATGCACGATGCGGCTTACCGCCTGCACGTGCAGGCCCTGGCGCGAGCGGCTGATCTCGGTGACGATGAGGCAGCCACCGTTCGGGTCGGCCAGCGGCATCTCGCCGATGGCGCGGGACAGGTCGATGACCGACAGCGGGTGGCCACGCAAGGTGGCCACGCCCTTCACGTGCGGGTGCGATTCAGGCAGCTTGGTCAGCGCCGGGCAGGGGATGATTTCGCTGACCTTGAGCAGGTTGATTGCCATCAGCTTGCCGCTGCGCAGGGTGAACAGCAGCAGGGACAAAGCGTCCGCGCGGGCATTTTGCGTGGCCATGGTGACCTTCGGTGGCGAACAGGGGATAACAGGCTATCGGCCTGTTCCGTGCAGGCTTTAGGGGTGGATTGACTAACGTTCGCGCAACGCCTCCTTGGCCCGGTTGAGCGGCTTGATCAGGTAGTCGAGGATGGTCTTTTCGCCGGTGCGGATATCCACCGTGGCAATCATCCCCGGCACGATCGCAAAGTGCTTGCCAGCCTTGTTCTGCAGGCTGTCCTGCTCGGTGCGGATGAACACCCGGTAGTAGTAGATTTCCGGTTTTACCTCGTCCTGCAGGGTATCGGGCGAGATCCCCACCACCTTGCCTTCCAGGCCGCCATACACCGAATAGTCATAGGCGCTGATCTTTACCTTGGCCTGCTGGTCTGGGTGGATGAAGGCGATGTCGCGCGGTGCGATGCGGGTTTCGATCAGCAGGCGTTCGTCCATCGGCACGATCTTCATCACCTGGCCGCCCGGCTGCACCACGCCGCCCAAGGTGTTGACCTCGATGTCCTTGACGATACCGCGCACCGGCGAGCGCAGCGTCAGGCGGGTGAGCGAATCGCTGCGCCCACGAATGACCTCCGACAAACTGTCGGCCTCGGCGCTGGCCTTGGCCAGTTCTTCCCTGGCGCGCACCAGGTAGTCCGACCGCGCTTCGGTGGCCTTGAGTTCCAGTTCCGAGCGCTGGCGGTTCAGGCGGATCACCTCCACCCGGCTGGAAGCGCCCATCTTGGCCAGGTTTTCGGTGATTTTCAGCTCGCTGCGCACCAGCCGCAGCGAGTCCTCGATGCCGGCCAGGGTCTGCTCCAGGCCACGGCGGCGGGTCTGGTACAGCGCGGTTTCGGCATCGATCAGCTCCGGCGATTCGCGCAAGCCGGGCGGGAACACTAGGGGCTTGCCAGTGACCTCTGCCTGCAGGCGCGCCTGGCTGGCCTTTGCCGCGCGGTACTTGGCCTCGCTCTCGCCTACGCTGGAGGCCGTCTTGGTTGGGTCGAGCTGGGCCAGCACCTGGCCGCGCTCGACCAGGTCGCCTTCGGCCACACTCATCTGCGCGACGATGCCGCCTTCGAACGACTGGATCACCTGCTCCCGCGAACTGGGGATGACCTTGCCAGTACCGGTGGATACTTCGGTTACTTCGAACCAGGCCGCCCAGGCCAGGAACGCCGCCAGCATCAGTGCGCACAAGGTGATCAGGCGGCTGGCGCGGAACACCGCCTGGTCGTCCTGCCCATCGAGGTAAGAGGCGGGGAGTTCATGGTTGCTCATGCCTGCGCTCCTTGCAGCTTGGCCAGCGCGGCTTCGCGCGCATCATCGATGACGACCCGCCCGCCATCGAGGACCACGATGCGGTCCACCCGTTGCAGCACGCTCAGGCGGTGGGTGGCGATCACCAGGGTGCGGCCCTGGCAGAAGCGGTCCAGGTTATCCAGCAGCCGGCGTTCGGTGATGTCGTCCAGCGAGGCGGTCGGCTCATCCAGCAGCAGAACCTGCGGCTGGCGCACCAGCAGGCGCGACAGCACCAGGGCCTGGCGCTGGCCGCCAGACAACCCCAGCCCGCCCTCCAGGATCAGGTGGTCCATGCCTTTGGGTAGGCGCCGCACGAAGTCCAGGGCGCCGGTGGCAGCCAGCGCGGCCACCAGTTCCTGGTCGCTGGCCTGGCCGGCCCCCAGGGTGAGGTTTTCCCGCAGGGTGCCGTGGAACAGCCGTGCGTACTGGGCCAGCAGCCCCACGTCGCGGCGCAGGTCGGCAGGATCGAGGTGGGCCATGGCGATGCCATCCAGGCTGACTTCACCCTGGCTCAGGTCCATTGCGCCGGCAAGGGCCTGCAGCAGTGTCGACTTGCCTGCACCGTTGCGGCCCAGCACGGCAATGCGTTCGCCTGGGCGAATGTCCAGCCGGGCGATGTTGAGCACCGGTGGGGTGTCTTCGCTGTAGCGGAAGGTGGCCTGGCGCAGGCTGTACTCCCCGCGAATGGCGGGCAGGTGCACCCGTGCCTCACCCTCCGGGTGGTCGACGGGCGACTGCATCAGCTTGTCCAGCCCCTGCAGGGCCACCTTGGCCTGCTGCCAGCGGGTGAGCACATGGGTAAGCTGGGCCAGCGGGGCCATCATGCGCGAAGACAGCATGGACGCGGCCACCAGGCTGCCGGTGGTGAGGTCCCCGGCAATGACCATGGGCGCGCCGATGACGATGACCACGGCGAACACCGCGCCCTGTACGTTCTGCGTCCAGGCCACCAGGCCATTGGTGAGTGTGCGCAGGCGCAGGTTGGTGTGGGCGCAGGCGGCGTTGTACTGGTTCCATTGCCGCTCGAAGCGCGCTTCGGCCTGCAGTGCCTTGATTTCGTCCAGGCCTTGCACGCTTTCCACCAGCATGGCATTGCGCAGCGACGACTCGCGCATCGACGCATTGGCCAGCCGGGCCAGGCGCCGCTGCGCCAGCAGGCCAGGCAGCACCATGGCCAGCAAGGCCACCAGCGGCACGAACACCAGCACGCCGCCGATCAGCCAGAACACCAGCAGGAACAACAGGAAGAAGGGCAGGTCGGCCAGCGCCGTGGCCGTGCTGGAGGTGATCAGGTCACGCACCGACTCCAGCTCGCGCAATTGCGAGATGAACGAGCCGGTGGATTTGGGCCGTACCGAGTTGCGCAGGCGCAGGGCATGCCCGTACACCAGGTCGCTCACCCGCAGGTCTGCACGCTTGCCCAGCAGGTCGGTCACCTTCAGCCGCAACAGGCGCATGCTGAAGTCGAAGACCAGCGCCAGCACCACACCACCAAACAGCACGTACAGGGTGGGCAGCGATTCGGCCGGGATCACCCGGTCGTACACCTGCATGGAAAACAGCACACCCGCCAGCGCCAGCACATTGGCCACCAGCGAGGCGACCATCACCTGGCCATAGGGGCGCAGGTCGCGCAGCACGATGCGGGCGAACCAGTGGCGGTCGTAGGGGGCGGTGTAGTCGTCGGTGCGCACGTCGCGCAGCGGGCGTGCCGGGCGCAGCAGGGCGACGCGGGTGATTCTGCCCACCAGGGTATCGCGTGGCAGGCGTGATGCGAGGCCTTGATCGCCGGCAAACACCACGGCCAGTTCGTCTTCCTGGGTGACCGACTCCACCACCGCCAGCTGGCCATCGTCCAGCTCCAGCACCAGCGGCGTGCGCCACTGACGCAGCCCTTTGGCATCGAAGCGCACGAAGCGCAGCGCCAGGCCCACCTGGCGCGCCATGTGGCGCAGGATTTCGTCCAGCGGGCGGGCATCCTCGTCAGCCGCCAGGCGGATACGCTGGGGCGATACGTCCAGGCGGTAGTGGTGGGCCACCTGCAGCATCACCTCAAGCCACGGGCCCAGGTCTGCGCGGGGTGCGGGTGCCGGGGCCGCGGCCTGTTCAGGCAGCGTCACGTTGATCGGGTCGCTCATGGCTGGATCTCCACACCTTGCAGATTGCGCCCCTCAAGGCCCAGGGCGGCCCGCAGGGCGCCGGTGTTGTACAGGCAGTCTACGTCCAGGCGCAGCAGATCGGAGCGGGTGCCGGCCAGCTCGAAACGTGATTGGTAGATTTCCTGCTCGGCGTTCAGCAGGTCGAGCAGTGGCCGGGTGCCCAGGTCCAGGTATTGGCGGCCGTACAGCATGCGCGCCTCCTGAATGCTGACCTGGCGCGCTTCCAGCGAACCCAGGCGGCGGCCCAGGCCGGAGGTTTGCGCCATGGCCTCGGCCAGCCCACGGCGCGCCTGCAGGCGGGCGGCGTCTTCGGCGGAGTCGGCGGCGGTGAGCGCATAGCCGGCTGCCCGGGTGCGCGCGCTGATGGCCCCGCCCTGGTAGATAGGCACCTCCACGTTCAGGTAGATACCGGCCTGGGTTCGGTCCAGGCGGCCGTTGTCGCGGTTGTAGTCGTTGTCCAGGTAGTGGTTGACCTGCGGCTGCAACGACACTGTCGGGTAAGCCTCGGCCTTGGCCTGGGCCAGTTCGGCCTGGCCCTGAGCGCGCTGGGCGAGGGCCATCAGCACACCGGGCAGGCGCTCGTCGCCCTGTGCCGGGCGCTGGCAAGCCTGGGCCAGTTCCGGGGGCGGCTGCTCGGTGAGGGACACGGGCGTGACGCGCCCCAGCAAGGCGGCCAGGGTGGAACGCCAGCGTTCGTATTGCGAGCGGTATTCTTCCAGCACGGCGCGGGCGCTTTGCACCCGGGACTCGGCCTGCACCACGTCGGAACGGGTACTGGCACCCATGTCGCTGCGCTGACGGGCCATGGTGGCAATGTCACCGACCCCGCGGATCTGCTCGCGGGCGATGGCGATCAACTGCTCGTAGCGGCGGGCCTCGATCCAGGCATAGGCGGTATCGCGCGCCAGGTCGTCCACTACCAGCAGGATGTTGGCCTGGGCACGGGCGGCAGCGGCCTGGGCGGCGCTGACCGCATGGTCCACCTTGCCGAAGTCGTACAGCATCTGCTTGAGCGAAAGGTTTACCGCCTGGCTGTTGCGGTCACCCCCATAGCCGGTGTCATAGCCGGTGCGGATACCACCGGAAATCTGCGGGTAATAACCCGCTCGGGCGACGTTGATGCCCTCGCCCTGCTTGTAGAGGTCGCCGATGGCCTCGGCGATGCTCGGGTGCCATTGCGCGGCCTGCAGCACCGCATCGGACAACCCCAGGCGCTGTGCGCTGGCTACCGGCACTATGCCTGTGGCGGGGCGGGTGGGTACGGCACCTGGCGCATCACGTAACAGCGATGGGCCAATCTGGCGCAACGTCGGGTCCAGGTCATCGGCGGCTTGGGCCGCCGGGTAAAGGTTCATGGCCAGGAGCCCGAAGGCCCCCAGCAACAACGGTGACAGCGCACTGCTTCGCTTCACTGAGTGTCCTTACTGCTGATCATCATCCATGCCGCCGGGTAAACCCGGCGGGTGTGCAACGGCCTCAAACCACATGAATACCGTTCTGTACCCACAATTGATGGCTCGGGTCCTCCTGGGCCGTGTATTGGTTATAGTCGATACCGTCCAGGCTGTGGTTGCCGATGCGGTTCCAGGTGTCGGTCATCAGCACCGTGTCGTGCTCGTCACCCTTGATGATCAGGGTGTCGTTGGCGCTGTCGGTCACCGCCACCACGTCAGCCAGGCTGAGGGTGAGCGCCACGGCGCTGGTAGCGTTGAGGTCGATCACCTCCAGGTCATGCACCTGCCCGGCCAGGTTGGCCAGGTCGATGCTGGCATCGCCACCGCCCCACAGCAGGGCATCGTTGCCGGTGCCGGTATCCACGCTGACGAAGCCGTTATCCAGGGTGACCTGGGTGCCAGTATCCGCGTGGCTGGCCACCGCCGTGTTGCTGCCATCATCGCTGTCGACGGCCACCTCACCGGCGGTAGCCGCCGCCAGGGTGCTCAGCGCGACTCCTTCGTCACTGGCATCTGCCACCAAGGCACTGCTGGTGGTGAAGCCGGTGACTGGGTCCAGGTTGATGGTGAGTGTGGCCGTGTCGGTGGTGCCATTGGGGTGGGTCAGCTCGTAGGTGAAGGTTTCTTTCTGGCCGACCACCGCCGAGGTCAGCCCGGCGTTGAGCGTGTAGTTGTAGCTGCCGTCGGCAAACACCACCAAGGTGCCGTAAGTGCCCTGCACGCTGGCACCGTTGTAGCCGGGCAGGGTGAAGGTGTTGGCTGCGGTCAGCACGCTGAGCACCGTCAGTGGCGAGCCCAGGTTGTCTGCCCCCGCGCCGTCTGTCAGCAGGTTGCCTGACACAGGCGTGTAGTTGCCGACCACGAACTCGTTGAGGTGAGTGGCCGTGGCATTGACGGTGGTAGTGAGCGAGCTGAGCAGGCCGATACCGCCGGCCGTTACGCGCACGTGGTAGGTACCCGCCCCCTGGTTCTGGAAGGTGTACCCGGCGCCCCCGCCCAGCAGGCTGAGCAGCGAGGTACCGGCCACGGTCTGCACGGTCACGTACTGCCCGGTAGTGGGGTTGAGCTTGAGCAGCTCCAGCGTGGTGCCATTGAGCAGGCCCAACAGGTTGGTGGAGTTGAGCACCACTTGCAGGTCGGCGGAGGTATTGGCCGCCACGGTGGTGGTGTAGGTTGCCGAGCGGCTGCCGAGCACTGGCAGCGACAGCGCCGCGAAGGTGGTACTGCTGGAGGTCTGCAGGTTGACCAGGCTGATGTTGGTGTTGTCTACGTCGTTCACCGCATCCACCACGGTGGCAGGCGCTGCGTAGTTGTTGTCATTCCAGGTTTCGGTAGCCTGCGGGCTGTCGATGCGCACATACAGGTTGGCCGTGTCGGACTTGCCGTTGGGGTGCACCAGCTGGTAGCTGAACACATCCACCTTGCCAACGCTGGCGGGGCTGCCGTTGGGGGTGTAGGTGTAGCTGCCATCCCCACGGATCACCAGCGTGCCGTATAGCCCTTGCACGGTGGTGGCGCTGCCTGCGCTGATGTAGCTGCCGGCCTTGAGCACCTGCAGTACCGCTTCGCTGTCCGGGCCGCGCGCGTCCACGCTGCCGTCAATGCCCACATCGGTAATCACGTTGCCCGAAGCGGCAGTGCCGGTACCGGTGAACTGCGTCAGGCTGGTGGTTTGCACCTCCAGCGCGGTCGTCACGGTGGTCAGCAGGCCGATACCGCCGCTGCCTACCGTCAGCCGATAGTCGCCGGCCAGCAGTTCGCCGATGCCCACGCGTATGCCCTGGCCCAGCGGCAGCAGCACCAGGTCGAGCAGGCCCTGGCTGTTGCCGGTTGCCAGGGTTACCCAGTTGCCGCTGGCATTCTTCACCTGCAGGGTGAAAGTGGCGTTGTCCAGCAGTGCCAGCGCGCTGTCGGTGCTCAGTGTCAGGGTAGGGTCAGCCGTGGTCCCGGCTGCAACGGTCCAGGTGAAGGTTTTGCTGAAGCCCGCGAGCAAGGTGCTGAACGTGTCCTGGTACACCCGCGTGCTCACCACCGGCGCCAGGTTGACCACGGCGGTGGCCAGGTTGTCGCTGGCAATGACTGGCGCGTTGGCATCCACATCAGGGGCCGTTACGGTGACATTGCCGGACAGGTTACCGCGTGGGTCGCTGAGGGTGACAGACACCACTTGGCCGTTGTCCTGTGGCGGGTTCAGGGTGAGGGTGAAGGTACCGTTGGCCTGCACCGTGCCGGTCTGCAGCACTGTGCCGGTGGCGCTGCGTACAGTGACCGTGGCACCCACTTCACCGGTACCGGTCAGGCTGCTGCCGTCGGCGCTGAACTGCAGGTTGCCGGCAGCGGCGGGCGGGGTGAGGTCTGGCGCGGTCAGCGCAGTGCTGGTCGAGACGTTACCCGCACCGTCGGTGAGCGTCACCGTGAGGGCCTGGTTGTCGATTTGCGCAGCGGCCAGGCTGACCACGAACAGCCCGTTGCTGCCCACCGTCGCGGTACCCAGCACGGTGCCTGCGCTGTTGCGCACGGTGGCTGTACTACCCACCTGGCCAGAGCCGCTTACCGCAGTACCCAGGGCGTTGATGGTGGCCACGGGTGCGGCCGGTGGCGTGGTGTCCGGGGCGGCCAGGCTGACACTGCCCGACAGGTTGCCAGCAGCATCGGCCTGGCGCACCACCAGCAACTGGCCGTCGTTCTGTGGTGTGGTCAGGGTAATGCTGAAGGCGCCATTGGCCTGCACCAGGCCGCTGCCCAGCTGCCCACCAGGGCCCTGCACGGTCACGGTAGCGCCCGCCTCACCGTTGCCGGTCAGTACAGTACCTGTGCCGTTTATGGCAACGTTGGTGGGGGCGGCGGGGGGCTGCACGTCGGCAGCGGTGAAGCTGGTGCTGGCAGACACGTTGCCTGCTCGGTCGGCCTGGCTCAGGCTCAACACCTGGCCGTTCAACTGGGCAGCATTCAGGTTGACGCTGAAGTTGCCGGCGGTATTCACCACCGCAGTGCCCAGCACGGCGTTGCTGGCATCACGCACGGTGACGTTGGCACCTGCCTCGCCGCTGCCGGTCAGTACCAGGCCATTGGGCGACAGTGCGATCACCACCGGGCTGGCCGGTGGGGTGATGTCCGCTGCCACCACGAAGGTTGGCTGCGATTCGCCCCCCACCAGCGCCACGGCGGTTACCGTCAGTTGCTGACCGTTCAGTTGCGGCGTATTCAGTTGCAGGCTGAAGGCGCCGTTGAGGGTGGCACCGCCCACGCCGATCTGATTGCCCGCGGCATCGTAAACCCGAATGCCGGTACCGGTAGGCGCGTTGCCCGTCAGCGTCAGGCCGTCGCCGGCCAGCACCACGTTGGTGGGCGGCACCGGTGGCGCTGCCAAGGGGGTGATGTACGTCACGCTGGCAGAGGTGTTGGACGCCGCGTCGGTCTGGTAGATCACCAGGCTGGCCACCGACCCTGCGGCTGGCTGCGTGACGATCTGGAACGTACCTGCCTCGCTTACCTCGCCAGTGCCGATCACCTGGTTGTTCTTGCTGATGGTGACGGTGGCGCCAGGTTCGCCACGGCCCGTGATCACGGTGAACGTGTTGTCCACCGCCAGGTCGGTGACGGGGGCAGGCGGGGAGGTATCCCGGGCCTGCAGAGTTGCGGGTATCGACTCGTTGCCGGCCGCGTCTGTAGACACGATAGTGAGCAACTGGCCGTTGTTCTGCAGAGGGTTCAGCGCAACCGTGAAGGCCCCGCCCTCGGGCACTTGCACAGTACCGACTTCGGCACCGTTCGGGCCGCGTACGCTAATGGTGCTGCCTGCCTCGGCAGTACCGGTGAGTGTCGCGCCCAAGGGGGCCAGCACCAGGTTTGACGGCTGTACCGGGGGTGTCAGGTCAGGCGCCTCAAGTGCCAGGGCCGGTGATGGATTGCCGGTGGCATCCTGGGCAATCACCGAGAGTGTCTGGCCGTTGACCTGTGCCGGCACCAATGCCAACACGAAGGTGCCGTCAGCCGCCACCACGGCCTGACCGACCAGGTCGCCTGCATTGTTCAGCACAGTGACGCGCGCGCCGGCCTCGGCCGTGCCCACCACCTGGGTACCACTGTCGTTGATGGTGGCTACCACGGCAGCCGGTGGGGTGATGTCCAGGGCTGTGAGGTTGCTGATGGGGGAGACGTTGCCCGCCGCGTCGGTCAGGGTTACCTGCAGCACCTGGCCGTTGAGCTGGGCGGCGTCCAGTTGCACGGTGAAGATGCCGGCTGGTGTCACCTGGCCGGTACCGATCTGGGTGGTGCCGACGAATACCCGCACGGTGGCGCCCGGTTCGCCGATACCGCCCAGCGTGTCACCCGCCACGCTCAGCTGCAACGCCGTGGCTGCGGCCGGCGGGGTCAGGTCTGGTGCCACTACGCTGACCGGTTCGCTGACGTTGCCGGGTGGGTCGGCCTGTTGCACCGACAGCACCTGGTTGTCGATTTGCGCAGGGGAAAGTTCGACGCGGAAGCTGCCATCGGCAAGCACCGTGCCCGTGCCAAGCCGTACGCCGGCCGCGTTGCTGACGGTGACCGTGGCGCCGGCCTCACCCCGGCCGGTGATCACGCTGCCGTCGGCGTTGATGGTGACTTGGGTGAGGGCGTCAGGCGGGGTGAAGTCCGGCGTTTGCAGGGTCGCCACTGCAGATACGTTACCGGCAGCGTCTGCCTGGGTGAAGCTGAGCAATTCGGCATTGCTCAGCGCGGGGTTGAGGTCAAGGGTGAAGTGGCCGCTGGCGTCTACCGTGGCGCTGCCAAGGGTTTCACCCTCGGCGTTTTTCACCGTGACCAGCGCGCCGGCTTCGCCACGGCCCGTAATGGTGACACCGTTGCTGGAGATGGCGAGCTCGCCGGGGGCAGCCGGCGGTGTGGTGTCCGGTGCCGTTATGACGCTGGGGAGCGACTGGTTGCCGGCCGCATCGGTGAGCAGCACTTCCACTTGCTGCCCATTGGCCTGGGGCGCCGCCAGGCTGACCTGGAAGGTGCCGTCGCCGCGCACGGTCGAGGTGCCCAGCACACTGCCGTCGGCAGCCAATACCCGTACCGCTGCGCCTGCCTCGCCCGTGCCGTTGAGCAGCGAACCGCCGCCGGCAAATGCCAGGCCTTGGGCAGGCTCGGGTGCGATGCGGTCAGGCACCACCAGGCTGACGCTGTTGGACTCGTTACCGGCCGCGTCGGTCTGGCTGGCGCTCAGCACTTCGCCGTTGAGTTGGGCCACCAGCAGGGTGGCGCTGAAGCGGCCATCGGCGGTCACCACAGCGGTGCCGAGGTCGACGCCGCCTGCGCCGGTAATGGTCACGGTTGCACCGGGCTCACCGAGGCCGGTCAGTACCAGGCCGTCGTTGGAAAGCACCAGTGCACTCAGCGGTTGCGGCGCAGTGGTGTCAGAGGCCTGCAGGGTTGCAGGCAGCGATACCGCACCATCGGTGCCGAGCGCGTCTACCCGCAGCACCTCGCCGTTGGCCTGGGCGCTGCCCAGGTTGACGGTGAAGGTTCCATCGTTGGCTACCTGGCCACTGCCCAGCAATTCATCGTTGGAGCCATAGACCCTGACCGTGGTGCCACTGGCGGCCGTGCCCGATACCGACAGGCCGTTGGCGGCCAGCGTCAGGTTTTCGGGTGTCTGCGGTGCAAGCACGCCAGGTGCGGTGATGGTCTGGGCAACCGAGAGGTTCTGCGCCGCATCGGCCTGCACCACGCTCAAGAGCGTGCCTACAGGCGCGGCTGGGTCGAGGGTGACGCTGAAGCGGCCATCCGCTGCGACCTGGGCAGTGCCCAGCAGGGTGCCGTCGGCGGCGCTGACCCTGACCGTGGCCCCCACTTCACCATGGCCTACCAGGGAGGTGCCGTCGGCCGACACGGCCAGGTTGGTCACCGCTGCTGGCGGCGTGGTGTCCAGGGCCGTATAGGTGGCCACGGGCGACACATTGCCTGCGGCATCGGTCGCCGTTACCTGTAAGGTCTGCCCGTTGGTCTGTGGCGTATCCAGGGTGATCTGGAAGGTGCCGTTGCTGGCCACCCGAGCAGAGCCCAGGACACTGCCAGTGGCATCGCGCACGGCCACCGTGCTGCCTGCCTCGGCACTGCCGGTGAGTTGCAACCCACTGGCCGCCAACAGCAGATTGGCGGGCGCAGCCGGTGGCGTGAAGTCCGGTGCGGTGATCGCCACGGCGGGCGAGGTGTTGTTGCCGGCGTCGGTCTGGGTCACGCTCAGGCGCTGGGCATTGAGCTGGGCGCTATCCAGGGTCAGGGTGAAACTGCCATTGGCCGCGACCAGGCCGGTACCGATGATGGTGCCGTCGATGCCGCGCACGGTAACCGTGGCGCCTGCTTCACCCAGGCCGGTGAGGGTCAGGCCATTGTTGTTCAGGGCTACGTTGGTCAGCGCAGCGGGCGGGGTCAGGTCCGGGGTGAGCAGCGTGACGGCGGTCGACGTATTGCCGGCTGCGTCTACCTGGGTTACCCCAATCGCCTGGCCACTGACCTGCGGCGTATCGAACACCACAGTGAAGCGGCCATCGGTACCCACGCTGGCAGTGCCCAGTACGGCGCCGGAGGCGTTGCGCACCTGCACTGTGGCGCCTGGCTCACCGCTGCCGGACAACTGCCGGCCATCCAGGCTCAGCTGCGGGTTGCCCACCGCCGCAGGCGGAGTGCGGTCGGGCGTCAGCACGCTGGCAGGGCCGGACACGTTACCCGCAGCATCGCTCAGGGTCACCTGCAGGGCACTGCCGGTGGTTTGGGCGCTGGGCAGGGTGATTTGGAACTGCCCGCTTTGGTTGACCGTACCGGTAGCCAGCACGGCGCCGCTGGCATCACGTACCGTGACGGTGGCGCCGGCCTCGCCTTGCCCGCTGAGCACAGTGGCGGCACTGTTGAGGCTAAGGTTGCTGGCGGCCGGTGGGGCCTGCAGATCGGGTGCCTGCAAGGTAGCGGCCAGCGACACGTTGCCGGCAGCATCGGCCTGGGTCACGACCAGGTTCTGTGCGTTGACCACCGCAGGGACCAAGTTGACCGTGAACAAGCCGTTGGCGCCCACGGTCGCCGTACCCAACAGGTTGCCCTGGCCATCCATGACCCTGACAGTGGCGCCGACCTCACCTTGGCCGGTCAGCGTGCTGCCAATCCGGTCGATTGCAATGGCGGTGGGGGCGTCCGGCGCCGTAGTGTCTTCTGCCACTACGGTGGCAGGCACCGAAGGCTGCCCGCCTGCGCTGGCGCGAGCGGTCACGTGCAACGTCTGGGCGTTGAGCTGCGCATTCAGGAAGAACACGCGGAAGATGCCATCACTGCCCACTGTGGCGGTGCCGAGGGTTGCCCCTGCCGAGGTTACGGTAATCAGCGACCCCACGGTGCCTTGGCCGGTCAGCAGGAACCCGTCGGCGCTGATAGCCAGGCCGCTCGGGGTGGCCAGTTCATTGCCGGTCGGGCCTGCCAGCGGCACATTGGGAGAGGCGTTGCCTGCCGGGTCGACCACCACCACGTTCACGGTTTCGCCAGCCGTCAGCGGCGGCACTACCGGTACCACGAAGGTGCCATCTGCACTCACGGTTTCACTGCCGCGCTCGCTGCCATCGGGGTTACGGATAACCACCGTGCTGCCAGGCTCGGCGCCGCCGCCTACCACAGCGCCATCGGGGCTGATGGTGACATCGGTCGCCGGCAGCGGTGGGGTGGTGTCCGGGGCGGTAACGGTGATGGGGGCGGTGGCGTTGCCCGCTTGGTCGGTGACCACTACAGTCAGCGGCTCACCATTGAGTAGCGGAGTCGGCAGAGGGACGCTGAAGCTGCCGTCGCCAGTGACCGGCACGGTGATTTCCAGGCCGGTGCTGTCGCGTACGGTCACGGTCGCTGCGCCCGGCGCACTGCCGGAGACCCCGATGCCGTCTTCGCTCACTTGCACGCCGGTAGGCAGTTGAGGCGGGGTGATGTCGGGGGCGGTGATCTGCCCAGGTTGCGATGGGTTGCCGGCAGCGTCTACCAACACCACGTTCAGCAACTGTCCATCCAGCTGGGCGGGCGACAGCGGCACCGTGAAGTTGCCACCTGCCGGCACCTGCACACTGCCCAATACGTCTCCGTTGGCATTGCGCACTTCTACTGTGGCACCAGGCTCGCCGATGCCCTGCAGGGCGTCACCACCCGGATTGATCGCAAGGCCGGTGGCAGTGGCGGGTGGGGTGATGTCATCGGCGATGAACGTGGCCGAGGGGGAGACATTGCCCTGGCTGTCGCTCAACACCACCGACAACACTTCGCCGTTGGTTTGTGGCGGGGTGAGTGACACCTCGAAGTTGCCCTGTGCATCTACTTGCACGCTGCCCAGCAAGGTACCACTCGCACTGCGTACTTCCACGGTAGTCCCGGCTTCACCCTGGCCGGTCAACAGTGTGCCAGCCAGGTTCAGCGCCAGCCCATCTGCTGGCAAAGGTGGCTCCAGGTCTGGCGCGATGAGGGTGCCTGCAGGTGAGAGGTTGCCAGCAGGGTCCGCCTGGGTCACCGACAGGGTCTGCCCGTTGAGCTGGGGCGGTGACAGGGTAACGCTGAAGCTGCCATCTGCCTGCACCACGGCGGTACCGAGGGTCGCGCCAGCGCTGCCGGTGACGGTAACCCGTGCACCCGGTTCGCCGATGCCGGCCAGGAACACGCCATCGGCGGTCAGGGTGAGTTCACCGGGCACTGCCGGTAGCTCGTTGTCGGGCGCCATCAGGTCAACGGCCACAGACAGGTTGCCGGCCAGGTCACGCTGCTCGATGCTCAGCATCTGGCCGTTGGTCTGCGGGGGCACCAGTGCTACTTCGAAGGCGCCGTTGGCGCCCACCTGGGCAGTGCCAAGTACGGTGCCGTCCGGGGCGCGCACGCTCACTGTCGCACCTGGCTCGCCAGTGCCTGTGACCACGCTGCCTTCGCCGTTGATCGCCGCACCGGTGACGGCTAGCGGTGGTGTGGTATCGGGCGCCGTGAAGGGCACTGGCCCGGCGCTGTTGCCCAGGCTGTCGGTCGCCTCGACGGTGAGGTTTTCACCATTGCGCTGCGCGGCTGCAAGGGTGACATCGAAGCGGCCATCGGCGCCGACGGTGGTGACACCCAGTACAGCGCCATTTGCAGCGCGCACGGTGATGATCGACCCAACCTGGCCCACCCCGGTGAGGTGCAGGCCGGCAGTGTCGATACTCAAACCCGACGGCTGTAGCGGGCCGTCCAGGTCGGGTGCGGTAACAGTAGTGCTCGAGCTGTTGCCGGCGGCATCGCGGAGCACCACTTCAAGTACCTGGCCATCGGTTTGTGGCGGGGTCAGTTGCACGCTGATCACGCCGTTGGCGCCTACCTGCGCCGTACCCAGCAGCGTGCCCTGGGCATCGGTGACCTCGACGGTGGTGCCGGCCTCACCGCGGCCGGTCAGCACGCTGCCATTGGCGCTCAGTTGCAGGTCGGTCGGCTCGCTGGGGGCGGTGATGTCCGGGGCAATCACTTGCACCGGCAGGGAGCGGTTGCCACCGTTATCGATGGCTACCACGTCCAGGGTTTCACCGTTGGCCTGCGGCGGTTGCAGGCCGAGGGTGAAATCGCCGTTGGCGCCGGCTTGGGCGCTGCCCAGCAGGGTGCCCTGGGCGTCGCGCACTTCGACTTGGCTATTGGCCGGCGCGGTACCGCTGACGCTGCTACCGTCAGCGGCCACCACAATTGCACTCGGGCTGGCTGGTATCGGCGCCTGTGGCACGGTCACATTGGTGGCAATGGACGTGTTGCCAGCAGCGTCGGTTTGCACCAGCACCAGGGCCTCGCCTGCAATCAGCGCAGTACCCAGGTTCACGACGAAGGTGCCATTGGCAGCCACCGTGGCGGTGCCCAGCACGTCGCCATTGGTATTGCGTACCTGCACCGTGGCACCCGCTTCGCCGTGCCCGGCAACGGCAAGGCTTCCGGCGCCGGCGACCACATCGGTAATGGCGGCCGGTGGGGTGATGTCCGGGGCGGTGTAGGCCAATGGCAGTGAGGTATTGCCGGCAGCGTCGGTCACGGTAATCGACAGTGCCTCGCCATTGGCCTGCGGCGGAGTCAGCGTGAGGCTGAACGTGCCTGAGCCTTGCACGATGGCATTGCCGATCAGGTTGCCTGCTGCGTCGCGCACCTCGACCCGCGCGCCGGCTTCGGCTGTGCCGGTCAGGGTGACGCCCGCACTGAGTACCAGGTCAGTTGGCTGCGCAGGCGGCACCTGGTCGGGTGCGCTCAGCGAAACCGGCGTGGACACGTTGCCTGCCGCATCGGTCAGGGTGACCTGCAGCGCAGAACCGTCCACCACTGGCGGCTGCAGCTGCACCACGAAACCGCCGTCGGCCTGCACGGTCGCGCTTGCCAGCAACTGCCCCTGATCATTGCGCACCTGCACGGTGGTGCCTGCTTCGCCACGGCCCGAGACGGTGCCGCCGTTGGCACTGATGGCCAGGTCTGTTGCAGGTTGGGGCGGGGTGGTATCGATGCCGGTGTCGATGGTCGGCGCAGTCACCAACCCGGGGGCGGAGGTGTTGCCCGCCGTGTCGGTGGCCGTGACCTGCAATTGCTCGCCCGCCACCTGCGCAGGTGTCAGGCCGATGCTGAAGGCGCCGGTGGCAGCCACCACAGCCGAGCCCAATACCGTGACGCCGTCCGCCGCGAGTACGCGTACGGTACTGCCGGCCTCCGCGCGGCCTGTCACTACACTGCCGTCAGCGCTGACCAGCAGCTGACCGGGTTCCTGTGGCGGGGTGATGTCCGGCGCTGTGATCTGTACGGGCAGCGACGCGGCGCCATTGCTGTCGACGGCCACCACGTCCAGCAACTGACCGTTGGCCTGGGCAGGTTGAAGGGGGACGGTGAAGGTGCCTTCGGCCCCAACCACCACACTGCCTACCAGCGTGCCATCGGCATCGCGTACTTGCACGCGGCTGCCAGCAGGGGCAGTGCCGCTGATGCTGCTGCCGTCTTCGGCAACGACCAGGCCAGTTGGGCTGGCAGGCGTCGGCAGGGTCGGTACCTCGAACACCAGCGCCTGAGAAGCATTGCCGCTGGGGTCGGTCTGCACGAGCGTCAATTGCGCGCCTGGCAGGGCAGGCGTGTCAAGGTTGAGCAGGAATGTGCCGTTGACACCCACCACGCCGCTGCCGATTAGCGCACCATTGCCATCGCGCACTTCGATAGACGCGCCGGCTTCGCCGCGACCGCTCAGGGTGAGGCCGGCGTTGCCGACCACGATGTTGCTGACGGGGGCTGGCGGGGTGATGTCCGGGGCGTCGAACTGCAGTGGCGCAGAGCGGTTGCCAGCGGCGTCCACCAGGCGTACGTCCAGCACTTCACCTTTGGCTTGAGTTGGCGACAGGGTAAGGCTGAAGGTGCCGTCTGCTGCAACGCTGCCGGTGCCGACCAATACGCCGGCCGCTGTGCGTACCTCTACGGTGGCGCCAGGTTCACCGCGGCCGGTAAAAGTGGCCCCAGCGTCCAGGGCAAGGTCGGTTGGCTGTGCCGGGGCTTGCAAGTCTGGGCTGACCACCGTTGCCGGTGGCGAAACATTGCCTGCGGCATCGGTGAGCACGACTTGCAGGCTGCTGCCATCCCTTACTGAAGGGTCGAGAGTGAGCTGGAACGTGCCATCCGCGTTGACGCTGCCGCTGACCAGCAGGTTGCCTTGGGTGTCACGCACTTGCACCGTGGCGCCGGCTTCGCCTCGGCCGCTCAGCAGGGCACCGGCCAAGCCGATGACCAGGTCAGTCGGCGCGAGCGGCGGGGTGGTGTCGCCGCCATCGATATCCGGGGCGGTGATGCTGCCTGCGCCGGAGACGTTGCCGGCGCCATCGGTGGCAGTCACTTGCAACACCTCGCCATTCACTTGTGGCGGGGCCAGGGTGACGCTGAAGCTGCCGGTGGCACCCACCACGACGCTGCCTAGCACCGTGGTGCCGTCGGCAGCCAGGACTCGGATGGTACTGCCCGGCTCGCCGCGCCCACTTACCTGGGTGCCATCTGCATTGATCGCCAGTTCGCTTGGGGTGGCCGGGGGTGTGATGTCGGGGGCTGTGATTTGGGCAGGCAGGGAAGACAGGCCGTTTTCGATGGCGACTACGTCCAGCAATTCGCCGTTGGCTTGGGCTGGATTCAGCGTGATGCTAAAGGTG